>JBBECJ010000139.1:0-1058 GCA_040881885.1 Thermomicrobiales bacterium
CATTGGCTGCCGAGGAATACGAGCGAGCGCTGAGGCTCCGCCGGAAGATTGGAGCGAAGGCACCGAATGGACACGACGAGCTGGAGTTGCTCGAGCGCGCGGCGCAGGCTGCTGCCGGAATCGGGTCAACTCGCTCTATAGACCTGATCAAATCGGCGCTGCAGCTTGTCGACGCCGACAAGGACCCCGTCAAGGCGGGGTTGCTGAGAGAGCGGCTGGGTCGCTACAGGTGGCATGCAGCGGACGGCGCGGGGGCGCTCGAAGACTACGAGCAAGCGGTCGCGCTCGTACCGGCGCAACCTCCGAGCTCGGCAAGAGCGCGCGTGGCCGCCGGCCTCGCACAACTCTTGATGATCCACGCACGGTTCCGTGAATCGGAGCCCTGGTGCGAAGAGGCCGCCGAAATGGCGCGCGCCGTTGGTGATCGTGCGATTGAGGCTCACGCGACTAACACAATGGGTATGAACATGGCCTATCTCGGCGACCCTGAGCGAGGGCTTGCGATGCTCCGGTCATCGAAGGACATTGCCGAGGAAATTGGGAGCGCCGAGGACGTCGGCCGTGCGCTGGTGAACATCGTCGACGTCCTGCGCGTTTGGGGCAGGCTCGCAGAGGCAGCGCAGCTCGGACGCGATGCGTTCCAGTTCCAAAGGGAGCATGGGCTGACCGCTATTTACGGAGTCGCCGGGCTGGTGTACGCAGCGTCGTCGCTTCATGGCCTTGCTCGTTGGACCGAGGCGCGCGCCCTTGTCGACGAAGCACGCCGTCATCCGGCTGACGTCAACGACCAGATCATGTGCCTGGCGATTGGAGCTGTCATCGAGGCTTGCCAGGGTGACCTCGCGCTCGCCGAGTCTCATATGGAGATGGCTCGGCCGCTCTTGGCGAACGTCATCGACACACAGTTGCTTATGCCGCATGCCGAGGCGGCGGCCGAGACCGCACTGCAGATGGCAAAACCGCATTTGGCCGTTCAGGTTGTCGGCGATGCGATTGCTCGAGCGCAGCGGCCGGTTGGCGCGAACGTCGCTCTGTTCTGGCCGGTCTACTGGATCGGC
>JBBECJ010000140.1:0-1056 GCA_040881885.1 Thermomicrobiales bacterium
AGTATCCATCCACCAAGCCTACCGCAGCCGGTGGAAAGTCCATAACACGCTCTAACCGATCAACAGCGCGCGGTCCAGACGCGGGCGCGGGCGTTCGCGGACGATGAGGTGGCTCCGATCGCTCGCGAGGCGGACGAGACCGGCCGTTTTCCGCTCCAGCTGGTGCCGAGGATGGGTGAGTTGGGCTTCCTTGCCGGGCCGATCTCGACCGAGTTCGGTGGCTCCGGGATGGACAATCTCTCGCTCGCGCTCGTCTCCGAGGAGCTGGGGCGGGCAGATTCATCGGTGCGTGGGTTCGTCTCGGTCCATGCCGGCCTCGTCTCGCTCTGCATTGAGCATTGGGGCGGCGAAGCGCAGAAGCGCAAGTATCTGCCGCGGCTTGCGACCGGCGAGCTGATCGGCTGCTACTGCCTGACCGAGCCGAACGCCGGTTCCGACGCCGCCGCAATGGAGATGGCCTGCCGCGAGGATGGCGACGGCTGGGTGCTGAGCGGCGAGAAGATCTGGATCACGAACGCGCCCGACGCGCAACTTGCGATCGTCTTCGCGACGATGGACTCGACGCTGCGTCACCGCGGCATCTGCGCCTTCCTCGTCCCGACCGACACGCCCGGCTTCCGGCGCGAGCCGATGCCGGGCCAGGAACTGGGCCACCGCGCCGCCAGTCACGCGCACATCCACCTCGACGACTGCCGCGTTCCGAAGGAGGCCATGCTCGGCGAGCCGCGTCAGGGCTTCCGGATCGCGATGTCGGCCCTGGACGACGGCCGGCTGGGCGTCGCGGCAGGCGCTGTAGGCGTCGCCCAGGCCTGCCTCGACGCCTGTGTCGCCTTCACGCGCGAGCGGCGGGAGTTCGGTCAGCGCGTGGCCGACTTTCAGATGATCCAGGCGACGCTGGCCGACATGGCCGCCGATGTCGAAGCGGCTCGGCTGCTCGTCTATCGCGCCGCTTGGGTGAAGGACCAGGGACAACCATCGACGAAAGAGACATCGATCGCCAAGCTCTTTGCAACCGAGGCCGCCGTCAGGATCGCCTCCGACGCCGTCCTGCTGCAC
>JBBECJ010000141.1:0-5654 GCA_040881885.1 Thermomicrobiales bacterium
GCAATCGTCGCGGCAGCAGGCGTCCGCGACGAGCGATCCGGCCCTACCAACTCCAACACAGGCAGTGGCGCACCCGGTTGCCCAGGCGCGCCCCGTGATTCACCAGCGCTCTTCCGACTAGCTTGTGTAGTCGGATCGACCTGCTTCCTGGAGTCCGTCAGGCATCGACGCCTGGATGACCCCTGCCGGAACCTCACACGTCAGGCAGTCGATCAGCGCCGAGACCGGCACGTCACCAATCACATCTCCACTTACCGGTTGATCCCGATGAACAACGTACTCATTGTGCCGGCCCACCCGCGTCCGCGTGATGTAGCCGGCCTCGTCAAGGTCACGGATGAGCCGTTGTGTCGCGCGCTCGGTGATCCCAACCGCCTGCGCGATTCGCCGGGCAGTGCTGGCCGGGTTCTGTGCGATGTACAGCAGCACGCGCGCCTGGTTGGTCAGAAATAGCCACTCACTCATTCTTGTCTGTCCCCGCTTTCCTGTCAGTCCCCAGCGCCAGCGGAAGGCGCGTCGGGCGACGCAGTCAGACAAGCGCAAACTCTGTTCCACGAATCACGATACGCGCGCGTCAGCTTCCAGTATCCGACGCGAGCGAGTGGGCGGCGGCGTGGATCGAGGCGTCCGGTCCACGCTGTCCCGCGCTTCCTCCCGATCCGGGCGGCGCCGGTAAAACGGTCATGATGTCAGGGGGAGGGGTTTCTATCGCGGCGCGGTCAGCAGCAGGAAGCCGAGGATCGTGCTGATGAGGAAGGCGGCGGGCAGGAAGATGAGGTAGACGGAGCGGGCGCGGCGGACGACGCGCATCGTGATGATGCGGTAGCCAAGGAAGGTGATGAACAGCGTCGCGAGCAGCAGCGCCAGACCGGCGGCGACGTAGACGGGTCCACGGGCGGCGTCGAGAGCGTCCGGGAAGGGCCAGGAGCGCAGCATCGCGACATCGTAGCCGGCTAGCAGGAGCGTGACGACGACGGCCCAGCGCGCGATCTGGCGGACGAGGAGCTGGTCGATGTCTGGCCGTCGGGCGGCGTCTGTCATACGACGATGAAACCCTGGTCGGTGACGCGCGCCTCGGGGATGACGGAGAGCGCCATGAAAGCGAGCAGGCCGAACGGCGAGTGGAGGGGCGAGCCGAGCGTCTTCGCGGTCGATTCCATTCGTTCGTAAGCGGCCGCCGCGACTTCAAGCGGCTGGTCGCTGAGGATGCCGGCGACCGGTAACGGGAAGTGGGCGAGCAACTGACCGTCCGCGACGGCGGCCAGGCCGCCCTGGGACTCGGCGACTGCCTGAATCGCGGCCAGGATGTCGGCGTCGTTCGTGCCGACGGCGACGATGTTGTGGGCGTCGTGGGCGATCGAGGTCGCCAGCGCGCCGCGCCGGAGGCCGAATCCGTTGACATAACCGACGCCGATATTGCCGGTCGCGCAGTGACGCTCGACGCAGACCAGCTTGAGCAGGTCGCGGTCGAGGTCGGGGACGGCGGCGCCATCGACGACGCGCGGCTCGACCCGCAACAGCTTCGTGACGATCTGGCCGTCGATTGTGCCGACGGCCTGATGGGCGTCGTCCGGGCGCAGGCGTAGCGAGTCGAGCGTCAGGTCGGGGATGTGGACGGTGTCGCGTAGCGCGGTCGGAATGTCGGTCTGGACCTCGAATTCGGCCTGGCCGTCGCTGGCGACACGCCGCCCCTGCCAGTAGACCTGACGGACGTTGAAGTCGCGCAGGTCATCGAGGACGACGAGATTGGCCCAGTAGCCGGGGGCGATCGCGCCGATGCGATCGAGTCGCCAGTAGTCGGCGACGTTGAAGGTTGCCATCCGGATGGCGCGGAGCGGGTCGAGTCCTTCGGAGACGGCCAGCCGCAGGGTTGCGTTCATGTGGCCGTCGTGGAGGAGGGTCGTACAGTCGCGGTCGTCGCTGGCGAAGCAGCAGCGCGCCCAGGTTGCGTCGTTGACGAGCGGCAGCAACTCGCGCAGGTTGTGCTCGGTCGAACCTTCGCGGATCATCAGCAAGAAGCCGCGCCGCAGCTTCTCGCTGCCCTCTGCGAGGCTGGTCGATTCGTGATCGCTGGTCATCCCGGAGAGCGCGTAAGCGTCGAGGTTACGGCCGGTGAGGCCGGGCGCGTGGCCGTCCTTCAGCCTGCCACGTGCGGCGTCGAGGCGGGCATAGATCTCGGGATCGCCGCCGAGGACACCCGGGAAATTCATCATCTCGCCAAGGCCGACTGTAGCCGGGTTCTCCAGCGCCTTGGCAATATCGGAGGCGCTGATGACGGCGCCGGCAGTCTCGCGCGGGCTGGCCGGGACGCAGCTTGGGACGGTGAAGTGGACGGCGAGCGGCAGGCCGCGGCTGGCGTCGACGAGCGCGTTGAAACCGGTCAGGCCGGCGACATTCACGATCTCGTGCGGGTCGGTCACGATCCCGCCTGTGCCGTGCGGGACGACGGCGCGAGCGAACTGGGTGATCCAGAGCAGCGAGCTTTCGGTGTGGAAATGGCCGTCGATGAACGATGGCGCGAGCCAGGCGCCGTCGAGGTCAACGATCTCGCTGGCGGAACTGTAGTCGCCAACACCGACGATCCTGCCATCGGCAATCGCGACATTCGCCCGCTCGACCTCGCCGCTGAAGACGTTGACGACCTGGCCGCCGCGCAGCAGCAGGTCGGCCGGTTCGTTGGCGGTCGCGATCCGCAGTGCGCGTTGCCATTGTTCAAGCATGGGAGCCTCCTGAGAGCTGACTTGGCCTCGTGGCCCTCCCCCTACGCGGGGGAGGGCGGCATCCATCAACTGGCGATCCTGCGTTCGATGGCGTTGAGGGCGTTGTTGAGTTCGGCCAGTTGCTGGAGCGCGACGCCAGGCATCCGCTCGTTGATGGAGAATGGGACGATGAAGCGCGAACGGAGGGAGAGTCCCCGTTCGTGCTCGTTCCATTCGATCGTCTGGTTCTCTTCGAGCAGGCCGCGCCGGATGCCGGGTAGCGAAACGCGCGCCAGCCGCTCGAGGGCGTGGCGGCGGCGGGTGTCCTCCTCTTCGATGAAAAGGCCCGGCGAGGTGGCCCAGACATCCAGCTCGTAGCCGTCGTCGCCGATCCGGACATCGATATGACCCTCTTCGAGATCGCAGGCGACACACCAATTATTCTCGTCGTCGAGGGTGCGGTAGGCGTAGAAGCCGGCGTCGCGGAAGATGCCAACGACTGGCTCAAGGGCGGTGCGGTGTTCGGTTACGGCCACAGCTTGCGAGTCTCCCTGATTATGCGTCGAATCGAATACCAACTGACGTAATTGTACGAGGTTGTCAGGGTTCGCCGAACCAACGCCGGGCGTGTTGCGCCAACTCGGATGCCAGGGCCTGGACGGATTCGGGGGCATCGGCACGGACGTGCAGCTCCAGGTCAGGGTGAAGCTCCAGCCTGCGCCAGGTGTCGGATTCCAGGTCGGACGCCGACGACCCGCTGTCGAATCGGTCTCGGATTTCGTCAATGCTGAGGCGGTCGGCGCGTAGCCGAGCCACCAGCTCCAGCCGGGCCAGGTGGCCGGGAGTGAAGTAGCGCGCCCGGCCCCGGCCAATCGCCGCCGGGACGAGTCCGTCGGTGATATAGGAGCGGATCGTGCGTTCGGCAACGCCGCTGGCCTCAACCAGTTCGGCGAGTGAGAAGCGTGGTTCTTCCTGCTGCACCTGATTCGTCTCCCCGTCCCGGATGACGCGTTGTCCCCGACGATATACTACGAAGCGGCGGATCGGACATCTGAAAGGCCGAGGGGTGATCTATTTTGGCATTGCCGGAGCGGCGTTTCTGAACGCCGTCGTTCTCTTGTGGACAAAGTACGTGAAGAAGACCAAGCGCGCCACCCGCGACCGTGGGGCATACACGTTGTTCGCGGTCCTGATGCTGCTGATCGCCGCCGGCTCGTTCACACTCGGCTTGCTCGCCGGATGACGCGGCTGATCGGCGTCGTCCATCTGGCGGGGCTGCCTGGCAGCCCACGCGCGATCGCGTTTGAAGACTGCGTCGAACGAGCCGTCGCGGACGCGCGGGCGCTGGAGCTTGGTGGAGCCGACGCGATCGTCATCGAGAATTTCCATGACGTCCCATTTCGGCCCGGCGCGGTCGAGGCGCACACGGTCGCGGCGATGACGGCGGCGACGCTGGCTGTCCGGGCGGCCGTGTCGTGCGAACTCGGGGTCAACGTCTTGCGGAATGACGCGACAGCGGCGCTCGGCATCGCGCTGGCGTGTGGGGCGTCGTTCATCCGCGTCAACGTCCACACCGGCGCGATGCTGACCGATCAGGGGATCATTACTGGCCGGGCGGACGAGACGTTGCGTTTGCGCCGTCTTCTGGACGCTGAGCGTATCCGGATCTTCGCGGATGTGTTTGTAAAGCATGCGGTCCCGATCGGGCCGGTCACCCTCGAAGACGCTGTCCGCGACACGGTTGAGCGCGGACTCGCGGACGCGGTCATCGTGACCGGCAACACCACAGGCAGCGCCGCCAGTCCTGACGATGTCGTTCGAGTTGTTGAAGCTGCCGGCGTCCCCGTCTACGTTGGTTCGGGGGTGACGGCTGACAATCTCGCGCAGTTCGTTCCGCCGGCGACCGGCGTCATCGTCGGTAGCTGGTTGAAGCGGAATGGAATGATCGCGAATGCGGTTGACGCACAGCGTGTCGAACATGTACGTTCGGTCCTGAACGCGCGCACGCCGGGTCCGGCCGGTCACTAATCGCGATTGGATCGTTTCTGGCAGTTGTTGCCTCACTTTCCAACCATGAATCGTAGTGCGATCGGGGCCGGTTCATCCAGAGGGGCGAAACGTGACGACGATGACAGAACAAGTGTCAGATGTGACCGATCCGCCAATTGTCTGTTCCAGGTGCGGCGCGGACATCGGTGGCGATGAATCCTGGACAACGTTCCGCGTCTGTCCGGCGTGCCAGCATCACGGGCAGATGACGGCGACCGAACGGATGGAGCTGCTGCTCGACGAAGCGTCGTTCGAGGAGACAAATCAGCGGATGGTGTCGGTCGATCCGCTCGGGTTTTCCGATTTGCAACCGTACCGCGAGCGTGTCCAGGCGGCGCGCGCCAAGACTGGGATGACCGAGGCGGCGATCACCGGGCGGGGAACGATTCAGGGGCATGAGATCGTCATCGCGGTCGTCGATTTCGGCTTCCTCGGCGGCAGCATGGGGTCGGTTGTCGGCGAGAAGATCGCGCTGGCTTTCGAGCAGGCGATAGAGCGCAAGGTTCCGATCGTGACGGTGGTCGCCAGCGGCGGCGCGCGGATGCAGGAAGGGATGCTGAGCCTGGTCCAGATGGCGAAGACGGCGGCTGCCGCCCAGCGAGCGCACGACGCGCACGTGCCGTACATCTCGATTTTGACTCACCCGACGACTGGCGGAATCTACGCCTCGTTCGCCACCCAAGGGGACATCATCGTCGCTGAACCGGAGGCGCTGATCGGGTTCGCGGGGCCGCGCGTGATCAAGGGCGTCACGAATTCGGAGAATGAACTGCGCACGCACAACGCCGAGTTCCTGCTTGAGCGTGGATTCATTGACGCGGTCGTCGAGCGCGATAAGCTGCGCAACACGCTCGCGACGATCCTGAGACTGATTTCCGCGAGAGATACGCGGCTGGCGCCGGCGGC
>JBBECJ010000142.1:0-1807 GCA_040881885.1 Thermomicrobiales bacterium
GGAGCACGACACTCCTTTCTCCTTAGCACTCAGCACTTTCTCCTCGTTCTCACCGATCCACCGACCCAAGCACGATGTCGATCGTGCCGATCAGCGCGACGACATCCGCCAACATCGAACCCTGCGCCATGTGCGGCAGGACTTGCAGGTTGACGAAGTCCGGCGTCCGAATCCGCAGCCGGTAGGGCACCGCCGAGCCGTCGGAGACGATGTAATGGCCCAGCTCGCCCTTCGAGTGCTCGATCGGGACGTAGACCTCGCCCTTCGGCGCGTTGAAGCCCTTGACGACCCAGACGAAGTGACGCTGCATGTCCTCGGCGGTGCGCAGGACGGTGTCGTGTGGCGGGATGCAGTAGTTCGAGTCGTGCCGCATCAGCGGACCATCGGTTGGGACCTGGTCGAGGCACTGGCGGATGATGACCATCGCTTGGCGCATCTCCTCCATCCGGACCAGATAGCGGTCGTAGACATCGCCATGCGTGCCGATCGGAATCTCGAAGTCGATCCGGTCGTAGATCAGGTACGGCTGTGCCTTGCGAATGTCGTAGTTGATGCCGCTGCCGCGCAGGCAGGCGCCGGTCAGGCCATAGTCGAGCGCCGCCTGCGGCTCGATGACGCCGACGCCACGCGTCCGCGCGATCCAGATCGGGTTGGCTGAGAGCAGATCGGCATACTCCTGCTGCTTGACCGGGAATATCTTGAGGAAGTCCTCGATCATGTCAACGATGCCTGGCGGGACCTCGCGCGAGAAGCCGCCGATCTCCATCATGTTGGTCGTCAGCCGCGCGCCACAGAACTTCTCGAAGATGTCGAGGATCAGCTCGCGCTCGCGGAAGCAATACAGACTCATCGAGAGCGCGCCGATATCGAGCGCGTGCGTGCCGAGCCAGACGAGGTGGCTGGCGATGCGCGACAACTCGGCCATGATGACGCGCCAGTACTGGGCGCGCTCGGTGGAGGTGATCCCGACCAGCTTTTCGACCGCCAGAATGTAGCCGAGGTTGTTGAGCGGCGCGGCGACGTAGTCGGTCCTGTCGGTCCAGGGCGTGAACTGCGAGTAACGGCGCGTCTCGCCGATCTTCTCGACACCGCGGTGCAGGTAGCCGATGATCGGGTCGGTCGCGACAATCGTCTCGCCTTCGAGCGTGACGACGACGCGCAAGACACCGTGCGTCGACGGATGCTGCGGCCCCATGTTGAGCACCAGTTGGCGGCGCGAGTCGGAGATGCGCTGCTCCTCCTCGATCTGGAGGGTTCCGTAGGATGTTTGTGTTTCGGTGGCGGACATCGTCATGGCCTCCGTGGCTGGCGAATGCGCGGCGCCGGGTTCTCGAAGCCGGGCTGAACATACTGCTTGTAGCCGCGAATCGGGTAGTCCTTGCGTAGCGGGTGCCCCTCGTCCCAGTCCTCCGGCAGCAACATCCGGCGCAGGTCGGGGTGGCCGTCGAAGACGATCCCGAACATGTCGTACGCCTCGCGTTCGAGCCAGCCGGCCGCCTTGTAGACACCGGTCAGCGTCGGGCAGGATTGATGCTCCTCGACGGCGGCCTTCAGGCGCAACCGCTTGCGGTGCTTGATCGAGTAGAGTGTCACCACGACATCGAAGCGCGGCGAACGGCGCAGGCTGAGCATGTCAACCGCCGTCAGGTCGCTGACGTGCGAATAGGCCAGCTCCTGGGAATCGCGCAGCAGGCTAGCCACCTCGGCCAGCCGCTCGGCGACAACGTGCACCGTCACCTCGTCGCGGAATATCGTGACCTCCTTGACGACGCCAGGCAACGCCGAGCGCAAGGCCACAACGGCTGGA
>JBBECJ010000142.1:1817-5652 GCA_040881885.1 Thermomicrobiales bacterium
GGATGGATGTTCTCGTCCAGCGGCCCCCAGTAGCCGGAGTAGACCCAAACCGGATCGATCACCTGGACGCCGGTCATGTCGTGCGCCGGCTCGATGACCGGGACCGATGGATCGCTCATCATCGCCAGCGTGGCGAGGGCTTCCTGCGAGTCCGGATTGTCGGCTTCCGAGATGTCGCTGGCCGGCGATGCCTCGGTGAGATCGCGCTGGTTATCGGTCGTTGGGCTGTCTGCTGGATCGTCCTTCGGACCGACAACGGTCGATTCAGCGCCGGTCGCGACCGCCTCGGCTGGCGTGTTGGGGTCTTTTCTGGCGGGGTCCTGGGACATGCCGCTTCCGCCTCCTGCCGGCTTCGATGTGGGCGTCGACGCCCTGCGTCGCGCGGACCCTCTGCCGCGCGTGACCAGCCCGCTACGGCGCTACGACGCGCGCGGGAAGCTGTTGTCGCTCGGCTCGCCGAAGCCGGATGTCTGGCTGACGATCATCGCGTCGTTGCCGGCGATCGACTGCCTCGCGGCGATCCGGTCGCGCTCGCGTTCGGCCTCGGCCTCGTCGCGGCCATAGCGCTTGGCAAACGTCTCGAACTTGATGACCTTGTTCTGCAACTCAAGGATGCCGTAGTAGAGACCTTCGGGAATCGGCGGGCAACCCGGCACGTAACAGTCGACTGGAACGACCTGATCGACGCCCTGGACGACGGCGTACGTGTCGAACGGGCCACCGACATTCGCGCAGGAGCCCATCGAGAGCACCCACTTGGGATCGGCCATCTGGTCGTAGAGTGTCCGGACGATCGGCGCCATCTTCTTTGTCACCGTTCCGGCCACGATCATCAGGTCGGCCTGGCGCGGCGTCGCGCGGTAGAGCATCCCGAAGCGTTCCGACAGGTCGTAGCGCGGCATCGAGGCCGAGATCATCTCAATCGCGCAACAGGCCAGCCCGAACTGCAGCCACCAGAGGCTGGAGCGGCGCGCCCAGTTGAAGACCCAGTCGACCGAGGTCGTCAGGACGTTCTTCTCAAAGCGGTTGTCGATTAGACCCATTCGAGGGCTCCCTTTTTCCACTCGTAGGCGAGGCCGGCGAGCAGGAGACCGATAAACACGACCGCCTGAATGTACCCGAACAACCCGAGGGCGTCGAACGCGACGGCCCACGGGAAGAGGAAGATTGCTTCAATATCGAAGACGACGAAGAGTAGCGCGACAACGTAGAAGCGCGGGGTATAGCGCGCCCGCGGAGGGTCGACATCCGGCACGCCGGATTCGTAGGGCATCTCCTTGGTTGGATTGGGATTGTTGGGGCGGACAAGGCGGCCAAGCAGGATCAGCGATGAACCCATAATCGCCGCCGACAGCAGCATCAACCCGATAATCGCCCAGTTCGAAACCACCCGACGCGCCGTCCTTTCCGCGCCGCGAAGCCACGCAACGGCCCCGCCCCATCACTTGTGTACTATATCACGATCTCCCTGGCGCTTCCGCCGAACAGCTCACGTACGAACGCCGCACAGGCTGTGCCGTTACCTGGCGCGGACGCCGATCGACACCGCCGTGCCGGGAGAGACGGGCAAGCCGGGGCCAGGGGCCTGGATCAGCACCTCGCCGACATCGACGATCGTAATGTCAATGCCGGGCGGGAGGTCGCCGGGGCCGAACCAGGTGATCGTGCCGACGCTGAGACCACTCGCCTCGATCAGGGCGATCGCGTCGGCCTCGCCGAGACCGAACAGATTCGGGACGAAGACGATTCCAGGTATCGGTTGCGCCGTTCCAGTCGGTTGGACGACCGTGCTGCTCGGAGTGGCCGTCATCGATGGCGTTGGCGTATTGGTTGGCCGCGGCGTTGGTGTTGGCGTTGGCGTCGGCGTTGGCGTTGGTGTCGGCGTCGGTGTTGGCGTCGGTGTTGGCGTCGGCTCGATCGGGTCGTCGGGTATGCCGATGCCTCCGCCGACCGCCGCCGAGTAGCGCAGCAAGGACGCCATGCCCGCGTCGGTGAAGCGCTCGCCGTTCACCGTCAGGTCGTTGAGCGCCGCCCGCAACTCGTCTGCCTCACGCTGGGTCAATTGATCGCAACGCGTGCGCGGGCGGTCGTCGTCCGAGGCAATCTCCGTGTAGGAAGGCATGCCGGGGACTGCCAGTTTGCCGGTCGCGACACAGACCTCGATGTTCACGACAGCATCCGGCCTTGCGAACGCAACCGGAACCGGCTCGCCGTCCGGCCCAGCCAGCGCGTCCTGATGCGCGTCAGCGTGGGCGGCAACCATGAAATCGTGGAAGATCGGCCCGGCCCCAACCACTCCGTCGATCTGCTTCATCGGCGCGTTGTCGGTGTTGCCGACCCAGACGCCCACGACCAGATCGGTGGAATAGCCGACTGTCCAGTTGTCGCGCCAGTCGGCGCTCGTGCCGGTCTTGGCGGCGATCGGACGGTTCGCGAGGTCGGGGAACTCAAGCGGGTTGCCCGCGCCGTAGGTTTCCCAGCGAGCCTGATTGTCGCTCAGGATACTGGTGATTGCGTACGCGTCGGCTGCGTCGATCGCCTGCCGTCCTCTTCCCAACGCGCCTTCGCGATCGAATGCGTAGACAGGTTCCCTGTTCGGGCCGAGGACCTCCAGAATCGGGTTGTAGGCGACGAAGCGGCCAGCGTTGGCAAAGGTCGCGTAGGAGTTGGTCAGCTCCAGCAGCGAGACTTCGCCGCCACCCAGCGTCAGCGCCAGCCCGTAGACGCCGACACCGCGCCAGAGCCCGTCGCGGATGCCTACTCGATGCGCCAGGTCGATCGTGTTTTCGACACCGGCGTAGTCGATCGCCTTGACAGCCGGAATGTTGAGAGATCC
Source organism: Thermomicrobiales bacterium (assembly GCA_040881885.1). Taxonomy (GTDB): domain Bacteria; phylum Chloroflexota; class Chloroflexia; order Thermomicrobiales; family CFX8; genus JBBECJ01. The sequence goes on from JBBECJ010000142.1 coordinate 4,654, forward strand.
CCCCAACGCCTGCCTGACGGTGACAGCGCCGTGGAATGCGCGGGTCGTGTTCTGGGGAACGTACACGGGTTCGGGCGCGCCCGGCGTCTCCCAAAGCGTCTGGTAGTCGAGAATGGTCGTGCCCGGATACCAGCCCTGCTCAAATGCGGCGGCGTAGGTAATCGGCATGAAGGCCGAGCCCGGCTGGCGTTCCGCCAGGGCAACATTCACCTGGCCGGATATCTCATCATCCTCATAATCGCGCGATCCGATCATCGCGACGATCTCACCGGTTCCAGGCAGCATCGCGACCAGCGCGCCGTTGTTCGCGTCATACGGGCCAAGCGTGTCCAGATGTTCGCGGACCGACGCTTCAGCCTCCACTTGCAGCTCATAATCGAGCGTCGTCCGGACGCTCAGGCCACCGCGATAGACCTTCTCGGCGCCGTAGCGTGCTTCGAGGTGATCAATCACGAAGTTGACCCAGTGCGGTGTCAGATTGAAGCGGTTTTCCCGCGTCTGCGGTATCAGGACGTCGTTCCAGGCATCATCCGCCTGCTGCTGGACGATGTAGCCATCCTGGACCATCCGGTCCAGCACATAGCGCTGGCGGGTCTTGGCCGCTTCCATGTTGAGGGTCGGGTCGTAGTAACTGGGGGCCTGCGGCAGGCCAGCCAGCATCGACGCCTCGGCCAGCGTCAGATCGGCTGGGTGCTTGTTGAAGTACGTTCCGGCTGCCGCCTCGATTCCATAAGCGCGGTTGCCGTAGTAGATCGAGTTGAGGTACATCTCCAGGATCTGCTCTTTGGAATAGGCCTGAGTAAACTGCATCGCGATGATCGCCTCGCGCACCTTGCGGTCGTACGAGCGTTCGAAGCCGATGTTGTCGGGATAGAGCTGGCGGACAAGCTGCTGGGTGATCGTCGAGCCGCCAGACGACCCACGGCCGGTAATGTTGATGAAGGCGCCGCGCAGGATCGCGGCCGGCTCGACGCCGTAGTTGCTCCAGAATGTCTCGTC
>JBBECJ010000143.1:0-1044 GCA_040881885.1 Thermomicrobiales bacterium
CCCATCCCCCATCCCCCATCCCCCATCCCCTTCCGGTTATCATCTCCTTCGAGAAGGAGCACCGCTTGAGCGCCTCGCGCAGACCCGCGTTTGACATCATCAGCCACAGCCCCGACCAGACCCGCGCGATCGGCGCGCTGCTGGGGAAGGTCGTGCCGCGTGGGAGCCTGCTGCTGCTCTCCGGTGACATCGGCGCCGGCAAGACAACCTTCGCCCAGGGACTGGCGCGGCCATTGCAGACCGGCGATCAGATCCAGAGCCCGACCTTCACAATCGTCGCCGAGCACGCGGGAACCGGCGCCGACGGCCAGCCGTTGCGCCTGTATCACATCGACCTCTATCGTCTGACCGGCGACGACGACCTCGACTCGGTCGGGCTGGACGAGTATCTCTCCGATCCCGACGGTGTCACCGTCATCGAGTGGCCCGAGCGCGGACTCGGCTGGTTGCCGGAGGAGCACCTGCTGATCGACCTGCAAACCGTCTCCGATTCGAAGCGCAACCTGCGGATGACTCCACGCGGCGCCTGCTATGTCGAGCTCGTCAAACGTTTCCGGGCGGAGGTGCTGGGCAACCGTGGTTGATGGCGAACGCATGACACTTGACCGGACCGGCTGGGTGCTGGGGATCGACACCTCCTCCGATGTCGCCTCGATCGCGCTCGTCCCGCTGGCCGACGACGAGGTCTTCGGCGCCGAGATCACCTGGGAGGCCGCCCGCAACCAGACAGCCACCCTGCTGGCCGAGATCGACCATCTCTGCCGGCTGACCGGCATCGAGAGCGACGAGTTCGTCGCCGTCGTCATCGCGACCGGTCCGGGCGGGTTCAACGCCTTGCGGGTCGGGATGAGCGTCGCCAAAGGGTTCGCTTTCGCCGGCGGCATCCCGATCGTCGGTGTTGGCACGCTCGACCTGGCCGCGCGCTCGGTCGCAGATTGGGGGCTGCCGGTGCGCGCCTTCGTCCCGGCCGGCCGGCGGCGGGTCGTCTACGCCGACTACCGGCACAACAAGGGAACGCTCACCCAGCACGGCGAGATAGCCAAC
>JBBECJ010000144.1:0-1041 GCA_040881885.1 Thermomicrobiales bacterium
GTTCTGGTTGATAGCTGATGGTTGATAGCTGATGGCTGATAGCTGATGGCTGATAGCTGATGGCTGATAGCTGATGGCTGATGGCTGATAGCTGATGGCTGATGGCTGACGGCTGATCGCTGAAGGAGATGAGATGGAATGGGGCGGAGACAGCGCGCATCCGTGGGTCGCGGAGCGTCGCGATCAGGTGACGTTTGGCCTGCAAACGTTCGCGCGGCCGGATGACCCGCAACCGGCTGAGCGGGTGCTGGCGGCTGGCCGGCTGGCGGACACGCTCGGGCTTGACGCGTTCTACATTGGCGACCACCCGGCCCACGCGACCGAGGTTTGGCTGCATCTGGCGGTCCTGGCGGCGACGACCGAACGGGTACGGCTCGGGTCAGTCGTCAATTGCGTCCTCTACCGTCATCCGGTCATGACTGCCCGCCTCGCGGCCGACCTCGACCACCTCAGTGGCGGCCGGACACTGCTCGGGCTCGGGATCGGCTGGGATGTGCCCGAGTTCGGCGAGCTAGGGATGCCGTACCCGCCGACACCCGAACGGCAGGCCGCGCTCGAAGAAGCGCTCGACATTATCGCCGGCGTTTGGGGCGACGAACCGTTCTCGTACAGCGGCCGGCACTACCAGGTCACGAATGCGCGGATCACCCCGGCGCCGTCGGAAGCGCCGCGGCCGCCACTGATGATCGCCGGGGCTGGCGAACGGGTGACGCTGCGGCAGGTCGCGCGCTATGCCGACGCCTGCAACTTCGGGCCGTCGCCGCAGATCGGCGGCGTTCGGACTGCCGACGATGTCCGGCGCAAGTACGCCGTCCTGGAGCGGCACTGTCGGGAGGCCGGGCGACCCTACTCGAACATCCTGCGCACGCACTTCACGCCCTGGCTGATGATCGCCGAGACGGAAGCCAAAGCTCAGGCCAAGCTGGCGCGCTACTACCCCAATGGCCTGACCGAGGATCAGCGCTACTCACGTATCGTCGGCACGCCGGAGCAGGTCGCCGCCTACTACCAGTCAATGGCCGAGGCCGGCGTCCAGCACTT
>JBBECJ010000145.1:0-5607 GCA_040881885.1 Thermomicrobiales bacterium
CGGTTCAGGTTCATCCCGACGACTCGAACGCGCCGGCCGGTAAACGCGGAAAATCCGAAGCCTGGTACATCCTTGCCGCAGATCAGGGCGCGACCATCATTACTGGCGTCGACGGTCCGATCCAGATTGACCAGATACGCGAGCAGGTTGTTGAAACAGCGGTGGCGGCCGGGGAAGTCTATCTTGTCCCGGCTGGAACGGTTCACGCAATTGGGGCCGGCGTGTTGCTCTACGAAATCCAGCAGGCGAGCGATGTCACCTGGCGGTTGTATGACTGGGGCAGGCCGCGCGACCTTCATATCGACGAGGCGCTTGCCGCCGCTAGACCTGAACAGCAGGCGACCAGGATAGAGCCATGCAGAGTCTCCGAGGGAGTTGAAATGCTCGTCGCGTGTCGCTACTTCGCGCTTCAGCGCTGGCACGTAGCGGGAGAGCGATCGTTGCCTGCCTGCCCGGAGACGTTTCGGGTGTTGACGGTCCTCGATGGAGATCTGCTGCTTGGTGACGTGCGCATGCGTCGCGGCTCGTCAACGCTCCTGCCGGCCGATCTTCCCGATCAGACGCTGCGTGGAGATGGTTCGCTCCTGCTGGGTTTCATTCCTGATCTCGATGCTGATGTCCGGGAACCCTTGCGTGCCGCTGGTCACGATGTGGAATCGATCCGCAGACTTGGCACAGAACTGTGAGCAGCGGCAGCCGGGCTGACTACCAGTGGATGGAGGCGCTCCTTGATGCGCTGTTCGTTGGCTACGGTCTTGACGAGGCGATGACGCTGCTTCGAAGTCCTGGCGAGCGAGAGCGCGCAATGCAACGCCTGTCGGCTGAACTCGAAGCGGGAGGGATGCCGGCCGGGATGCTAGCGTCACCCGAAGGGCAGAACCTGTTCGTTGCTGTCCTCTCTCTCCGCATCAAGTTCCCGGAACCGGAAGCCCGCGAGAAGGTTGCGCTGAACATCGCCATGCGTGAGCGACGAGATTAGCCACCCACGCCATCAGCGTGCGCATCATCGATGTGGTTTCTGTCGGGTTGTCACGCGCCGCCACAGCCGCTCGTACATCGCGCCAAGCACGATCCCGTAGGCCGCGTGGCGCAGATTCTCGGCCACAAACGGCCACGGCCGGTTGAATGTCGGTAGCGTGCCCGATCTGATCGCGGGGTGGACACGGTCCAGCACGATGATGATGGGCCAGAGAAGCGCGTTTTCAGTCAAGGCGAAAACCAGACCGCGCAGCCATCCAGGACTAGGCCGCCAGACATCGACATGCCCGTAGGCGACGCCAAGCGATGCGCTGTTGAAGGCGTGGATCAACGGCCCGATCACGCGCCAGTGTGCGCGCATCGGGCCGAACCCGCCGAGCAGCTTGAAGTCGTCGACCGCGTCACCAGAGATTGCGATGTCTATTTTCATGAAGGCGGCGAACGCGGCGCCCCCCGCCAGACCGGCCAGTCCGCCTGCGATTGCGCGCTCCCGATTCATGTTCAGCGCCGGCTACGTCGGCGTAAAGATCGGCGGCAGATGACGCTTGTGCTCGGACGCGCGGATCATTGCCCGCACGCGTTCGAGGACTGGAGCGTCGATTGTCGACTCCTGACCGGCGTCAATGGCCGCAAGTGTTCGATCCAGTTCGTCGTAGGTGATGCCCATCTCCTGCTCATCGGTCTGTCCCAGCCACAGCCCAGCGCTTGGTGGCTTCTCGATGATCGCGGGCGGAACGCCGATCGCGCGCGCCAGCTCGCGAACCTGCCATTTGAACAGGCCGGCGATCGGGAGTAGATCGGTTCCACCGTCTCCATATTTGGTGTAGTAACCGACCATCAGTTCACTGCGATTGCCGGTCCCGACGACCATCCGGCCCAGTGTGTTGGCGTGGTGGTACAGAGCAATCATCCGCAAGCGGGGTTTGATGTTGGCGTTCGCGAGGTCGCTGCCGGGCGGCAGCGCTGCCGTCAACGCGTCGTAGACCCGTGAAAGATCAACCGTCCGGAACTCGATCCCCCAGGCGCGCGCCGTCTCCTCGCCATGTTCCGCGTCGGTCGTGTTCGAATGAATCGGTATGACGAGTCCAAGCACGTTTTCGGGGCCGAGCGCTCTCGCGCAGAGCCCTGAAACGACGGCTGAATCGACTCCACCGCTGAGTGCGACGACCGCTCCAGTCAGCCCGGCGCCGCGCACCTGCGCAGCGATCCAAGTCGCGATGTCATCTGCCAGCGCCATCGCTTCCCCTCGCCTCCTGAAAGTATCAACTCGACTTCTATAGACGCACGCATTCGAGACGTTTGCACTCAAGGTAGCAGGAGCCAGCCGTGCGTCAAGACTCCCCGGCGTCGCGACGCGTGTCGGACGAGAATCACCGTGCGGCCACCAGCATTTAATGCGGGCGGACAGACTCTCATCCCGACACGTTGCGAATTGCGTAAATGTGGCGCGCATCCAATAAGGCGCTCGTTCGTTCTAACTTCGGACGGGAACGAGGGATCCCGGCCGATCGAAATGGATCGTCGGGCGCCAACGTAGGATTTGCGCGGGTCGAGACGGCGTCGCGCCTGGTACGGGAGGAAGCCGTGATCGTCTGGGTGGCGCTCATCGCGGCGAGCGCTATGACACTGATGACTTTGAGGTCGATGGCGTACGCTGTCGCGAATTCTATTGACGCTCGCCCTCAGCCAAGATCGATTGAGCGATCGACCGCGCGGCGCGCGCGTCGGTCGTATTTTTCGGCTCACGAGGCCGCCCTGTTGTTCGTCGAGATCGCGCTGTCGGCCGGGATTGCGCTGACGACGATTGGCCTCGCGTCGATGGCGGCGCTGCCGGGACGAATGCTGGTTGGCGCGCTCCTGGCGCAAATAACGGTCCTCGGATCGCTGGTTGCGCCCGCGGTCAGCGTCAAAGTTGGCGGGATCGCGGTGCGGCCCGCGGCGATCACGCTTGGCGTTGCGCAGCTTGCCAATGCAATCTTCTTCATCAAGGCGATCCAGGCGCTATCCTGACCTGCGCGTTATGTCACCTGCCGTTTGCGCCGTTCACTGCTCGGTCGCCACTGGACGAGCGGCGCGTCAGGATCTGACAGATCGGCTAGCCAGGCTTCCTCACCAATCGTCGTTGGCGCGCCGTGACCGGGATAGAGCGTCGTAGCCTCCGGATACGCGGCGAGGCGTCTCACGCTGGTTGCCAGCGCCGGCAAGCTGGCTCCCGGCTCGGCCGTGTGTCCCGCCCCACCTTTGAGCAAAGTGTCTCCAGTGAACAGAGCGTCAATGGTCGGAACCCAGATCGTGACGCTTCCTGCTGTGTGTCCTGGCGTGTGCAGCACATGCAACTCAACTGGTCCGATCGCGAGCCGGTCACCCTCATTGAGCGGACGGTCGATCGTGACGGGATCGACCGCGAACGGAAGCGTCAGCCCCTGCCCGTGAGGATCGGCGAACAGGTTGGCGTCCGCGAGATGGGCAGCAACCGAAATCCCTGATGCTCGAACTCGCGCCATATCGGTGATGTGATCCCAGTGGCCGTGGGTCGCGATCGCGAGCAGGACGCGAGCGTTTTGCGCGTCGGCGGCGTCAATGGCCGCCTGCCATGCGTCACGGGGCGCGTCGATGAGAACGGCGCCCTGTCCCGGGACGATGATCGCGTAACAGTTCGTCAACAGCGGTCCGCCGACGAACCGGCGAACCACGGCGGAGTCAGATTCCTGCAATCGCGCGCCCCCTCCAACTGGACTACAGACTGGATTGTAACCGTCCAGCGTAGACGAAGGCCCCCCCGGCGGAGGGGGCGGGGGGGCGCGGGGGGGAGGGGGGGTGTGGGGAACCGCGTCTACTTCCGATAATTCATACGCGGCTTGATCGTTACGCGTCATCCTGCGAGACTCCAACGTGTGGAAGCGAGACGGCGACTGGCGTCCGCCAATCCACGTCTCGGTGTGGTACTTTCCGCATAGCGCTGCCGCTGCCGTGCGCTTGCGGTGATAAAGGGATGAGGGTGAGTCGATGAGCCTGGTGATGGACGAGATGACCAGGACCGAGCGAGTGATGGCCGCGGTCATGGGCGACGAGGTCGATCGAATCCCTGTCTGTTTCTGGCATCATTTCAAGCCGAACGGATCGGGCCGCAGGATGGCCGAATCGACGATCAGCTTCTTCGAGACGGACTTCGACCTCGACATCATCAAGATCATGCCCGATCTTCCGTATCCGTTCCCGCGGCTGTCGTTGCGCGAGCCAAATGACTGGCGGTTGGTGGAGCCGATCGACATCGAACGCTCACGATTTTTTCGGCAGCGCGCGGTTGCGATTCAGTCGCTACGAGACGCGGTCGGCTATGAGACGCCGATCGTCATGACCGTCTTTTCCCCACTCTGCGAGGCATTGCACTTCACGGAGACGCGCGAGATGTTCTTCGAGCACGCCCGCCAGGAACCGGCGGTCGTTCACGAAGCGCTATCAACTATCGCCGAGAACCTGCGCGCGCACATCCAGGACTGTATCGACTCCGGAGCAGACGGCGTCTTCTTTGCGCTCCAGGGTTGCAGCGATGCCGTGATGACCCGTGATCTTTACCGCGAGCTGGGACGTCCCTACGACCTGATCGCGTTGCAGGGCGCGCGCGATAGCTGGCTCAACATCTTGCACATCCACGGAGACCGCGACCTGCACTTCGATGAGGTCATCGACTACCCAGTCCAGGTGCTGTCGTGGTCGGACCGATTGGCTGGCCCAAGCCTGCGCGAGGCGCGGACGAAAACCAGTAAATGCCTGATGGGCGGCTGGCACGAGTTCGGCCCTCTCTCGAACGGACCAGTCGATGAGATCCGCTCGGAGGCAGAAGACGCCGTCCGCCAGACCGGTGGGCGCAAGTTCATCCTCGCGAATGGCTGTTCGGTGCCTGACGACACCGATGAACAGTGGCTTCACGCCGCCCGCGAGATTGCGGATGAGCTGGCGATATTGACTGAGTAGCGGTTGAGTAACCGTCGCTGGCGGCGCATCTTTACGGGCGTCGTGGAATTGGATGTCGCGGGCATTGACTTGGTCGGAGTGTACGTACGGCCTTGTAACTTCGTCACGATTGCCATAATCTAAGCCAACAGCGTGCGGCAGCTCGTCGCGGACGCCGCGACTGCTGTGTGCCATCGTCGGTGGAGGTCTGGCTATGCGGGACGTGATGCTGGATCGGGACGGTATGGACACCTGGATCGCGGAGCAGGAGCGCGTCGACAGCGGCCCAATCCTGCTGCTGATTCCCGATGTGTTCTTCGCGGTCACCGTCCGAAACACGGTTCGGCGGATCGGCTATGACCCGCACATCCTCAAAACTGCTGAGGACCTGATCGTGGCGGCCGGCGAGCATGGCGCGGTCCTGGCCGTCGTTGATCTCGCCGCGGTTCGCTCCGTGAACGAATGGACCGACATCGGCGAACTGGTCAACGAAGGGTTGCCGGTGCTTGTGTTTGGGTCACATAAGGACGTTGATGGCCTCAGAGCGGCCAGGAACGCGGGAGTAACGCGTGTCGTCTCGAATGGCCAATTCCACCGCGAGATGCCGGACCTGATTCGACGCTACGCTCTGGCGGCGTCGTGTGTTCTTGCTGATGAGCCGCTTGACATGGAGTC
>JBBECJ010000146.1:0-1033 GCA_040881885.1 Thermomicrobiales bacterium
TCGGTGCCGAAGTGCTGGTTCCCCGTCCCCACTGCCCCCCCCGTGACCTGAACGAGCATCCCTTCGAAACACTCGAAGTTATCGATGCCGCAGCTCGGCGTCGTCGGATCGGGCGACGGTGTGGCCGCATCGAATACGACCGGGGCGGGGAGCGTTCCGGTGCCGGTTACCGTGACCGTCGGGTTATTTGAGAACTCCGTAAAAGCAAAGAACTCGACTACCTGTCCGGTAACATCCACCAGATCCCCGACAGTGGGTGCACTGCCGGTGAAGACGAAGATGCCGTCGGACGTCAGCGGATCGCCGTCCGAGCGCGCCTCGGGCGTCTGCATGAAAAAGCCGTCGGGCGATACGGCCGTTACGACGTTCGCTTCCGTCGTTACCACCTGTCCATCGAATGGCGAGGCGGCTCCGCTGCCCTGGATCTCAAAGATTTCGGCGAGCTCGGGCGGACCGGCATTGATCGCGCCCGGCGTCGGCGGGATCTGCGTGTAGGTACTCGTGTTGCGCTGGCCTCCATCACCATTTGGGATCCGCTGGCTGGAGTGGGCGGCCGGGTCTCCCCCGCCGCTCTCGTTCACCTGCGGCTGCCCGGAGTTCAGCAGTACGAGTAGCCCGGCGTCGTCCGCATCGTTCGTGTCGTAGACGACCGCATCCTGAAGATTCGCCGTCGTCACGGCCGTGCTGTTTGGAAAATCGGACGCATTTCCGCGGTAGAGCGCGACCGCGTCGGCACCGTTCTGGAGGAGGCCGTCGCTGAACGTCAGATCCGGCGTTAGGCTGCTGTTTCCTGCAAGGAAGAACCCGGAAGCGTCGGTCGAGAATCCATCCAGATCGAAGGCGGCGTATGAGAGATCGTTGGAACCGTTGAACAGGACCAGCACGAGTCCATCCAGCGGCGTATTGGGGCTGCCGAAAAGCTCGACGAATTCGGCCGTATCGGCACCCGGGGTGTCCGAATCGACCTCATTGATGACGACGGCCAGCACGGCAGACGGATCGGAGCATTCGCTCGAGGTTTCGAGATTCTCCC
>JBBECJ010000147.1:0-1326 GCA_040881885.1 Thermomicrobiales bacterium
TACGGTAGACGATCCGTTCGATGACGATTGGCTCAGGCGCCGCGCCTGCCGCCGCCGCGACGGCTTCGGTTGCCGGGGCAGTCTCGGTCGCTTGCTCGGCCGGAGCTGGCGTCGGAGCCAGCACGATTGGCGGGATACCCATCCTGGGACGCTGGAGTTCGCCGGTCCCGAGCACGCGCGCCAGATCGGCGACGAACGTGGCCGCGTTCGAGTAGCGGTCGGCTGGGTTCTTCTCCAGCGCCCGCATGACGACCTCGTCGACGGCGGCGGGAAGGTCCGGGTTCCGTTCGGTCGGCGGGGGCGGCGTCTCGCGCAGTAGCGTTGCCAGCAGTTCCTGCGGCTCGGTCTCGCTGAAGGGTGGTTCGCCAGTCAGCATCTCGTAGACGATCGCGCCCAGCGCGTAGATGTCGGAGGCCGGCACAGCCGGCTGGCCGGTCGCCTGCTCCGGCGCGACGTAAGCCGGCGTCTCGAACCAGGAGGACATCGTCGTCGTGTCGCCGGTGACGGGGATCAGGTCCTCGACCGCTCCCGCGATCCCGAAGTCAACAACTGTCACCTGGCCGCGCCGGTCGATGACGATCCCGCCCGGGTTGAGGTCGCGGTGAATGACGCCGCGCTCGTGGGCGTGGTCGAGCGCGTCGGCGATCTGGCGCGCGAGTCGGACGCTCTCGCCGAGCGCCGGCCGCCGTTCGTCGAGGATCTGCCGTAGCGACTGCCCGTCGACGAGGCCGCGCGCGATGTAATAGGCGCCGTCGCGCTCACCGGTGTCGTAAATCTCTACAATGTTAGGGTGATGCAGTTGTGCCGCGATCCGCGCTTCGCGTTGGAAGCGTCGGACGACGCCGGCGTCCTGAGCCAACTCGTCGCGCAGGACCTTGATCGCGGCCGGCCGGGCGAGCTGGACGTGCAGGCCGTGGTAGACCGGCCCGCTGCCGCTATCGCCAAGCAGCGCCAGAATCTCATAGCTCCCGATGCGCTGTGGATAGGACTCCGCCATCGCTGTCGCCGGCTCTCACGTTGCGCCCCGCCGATGGGTGTACGTACACTGTGTACGAGTATACCGATGTTGGCGGCAACAGACAAGCGCGGCGGAAACTATTAGGCCGAACGGGCTATGTCGAAGCTTCGTTGACGCCTAAGCAGTTGTCGCCGGGCCACGTCGTGTGAGACGAATGCGCCACGCGCGATCTCTGCCTCGGCCTCCTGAATCGCGGATTCGTCATCATCAGACCATGACTCGTCATCAGGCGTCGCCTTCGACTGCATTAGAAACACGGATTCCGTTACGTGCATGCTGTTATCCTCGCTCGACCCGTCCGGTAGGGG
>JBBECJ010000147.1:1336-5546 GCA_040881885.1 Thermomicrobiales bacterium
CCCCCCCCCACGGGGTCTACAGGCAAAACGCCATCATTGTCACAGACTTCGCATATGTAGCGCAAAGTGTTCGGCAGGCTATCGACCAACCGATCCGGTGTTTGCGCGTCAGATTAGCCGTCACCTGTTCGCTTCATCCGTAGGTCGGTCAAATCATGCATCACGGATCACGCATGCGCCCCAGCCGGAGCGGCGACCTCCAGCGCCTGTTCGAGGTCGGCGATCAGGTCATCGATATGCTCGATGCCGACCGAAAGGCGAACCAGGTCCTCGCCGACTTCGGCCTTCGAGCCGGCTGTGCTGAGGTGCGTCATCTGGCCGGGATGCTCGATCAGCGATTCGACGCCGCCCAGGCTCTCGGCCAGCGTGAAGACTTTCGTCGCCGCCACAACCCGGCTGGCCGACTCCCAGCCGCCATGGACGGTGAAGGACACCATCCCCGAAAAGCCGCGCATCTGTCGGGCGGCGACCTCGTGGTTGTGGTGCTCCGCCAGGCCGGGGTAGTAGACAGCCTTGATTGCCGGGTCCTGTTTGAGCCATTCGGCGATCCGCAGCGCGTTAGCCGAGTGCTCGCGCATGCGGATGCCGAGTGTCTTCAGCCCGCGCAGCACCAGCCAGCAGTCGAACGGTCCCGGCACGGCCCCAGCCGCGTTCTGGTGGAACTTCAGGAAGCGCAGAACACTGGCGTCGTCGCCTGCGATCAGGCCGAGCACGACGTCCGAATGCCCGCCGAGGTACTTGGTCGCCGAGTGAACGACCAGGTCGGCGCCGTGCGCCAGCGGCGTCTGGATATATGGCGACGCGAACGTGTTATCAACCACGAACAGCGGACGCGTCAACTCGAAGCCGCGCGCTCCGGTCTCCCACGACAGCGCCTCGCCGGACGGCGGTCCGAAGCGTTCGCGCAGCAGCCCGCTGACACCGGCGATGTCGACGATCTTCAGATACGGGTTGGTCGGCGTCTCGGCCATCACCACCCGCGTGTCATCGCGCAACCCGTCGCGCACCTGTTCCAGATCGGAGAGATCGACCATCGAGTACTCGATGCCGTAGCGCGCGAAGATCTTGTCGACCAGCCGGAACGTGCCGCCGTAGGCGTCGTCCGACATCAGGACGTGGTCGCCCGGACAGAGCATGTAGAGGATGTTCTGAATGGCCGCCATCCCGGAGCCGTACGCCAACCCCCACGCGCCACCCTCCAGCGAGGCGATCGACGCCTGCAATGCCGACCGCGTCGGATTATCAGTCCGCGCGTAGTCGAACCCCTTGTGCTGGTTGATGCCGGTCTGCGCGTACGTGCTCGTCTGGTAGATCGGCACGATCACCGCCCCGGTCGTCTCCTCCGGCTCCTGCCCATCATGAATCGCGCGCGTCTCAAACTGCGTCTTCGACCAGTCGATGTCGGTCATCTGGCTCCCGTCCCCTCGCAATGCGTTCAATCACCAATGCGAATGCGTTCAATCGTCAATGCGTAGGGGCGGACCCATGTTTCCGCCCGACAATAGGGCCGCGTCGCAGCGGCCACAATCAAACAATGGCAATCATCGTCGAACGCCGAACACCTCGAAACGTCATTGACGTACTGTGATCGGCTGAACGCCGATCCTGTTGTCGGGTGGACACTGCCCAGAGGGCTCCCGTCCGCCCCTACGCATGGTTATTGTCCTGTCCGGCGTCCCTCACGCCTCACCCTTCATGTTCGCGACAAAGTCCAGCAGATCCGCGCGGGTAATGATGCCGACCAGCGCGCCGGTGCGTTGGACGAGCACGGCCGAGGCTCCCGCCGTCGAGAGCAGCGGGAAGACCCGCTCGACCTCCTCAGCGGCGTCGACCAGCGGGAAGGGCGCGTCCATCACCGTCGAGATCTTGGAGCGCAGCGTCTCCGGACTGCGGAAGACCTTGTCGAGTAGTGTCCGCTCCTGGATCGCGCCGGCGATGTTGTGAACCTCAATCGCGGACCCGATCTGACCGCCTGCCGTCCGGACGACCGGCAGTTGCGAGATGTTGAACTCCTGCAAGAGCGCGATGGCCCGCTCGACCGTGTCGTCAACATGGACGGCGACGATCCGCGGCACATCGGCGTCGTGGTAGCTGGCGACGAGGTCGCCCGCCCGCGGCGCCTGCGAGAAGCGCGACAGGAAGCCGTTCTCGCGCATCCAGTCGTCGTTGTAGAGCTTCGAGAGATACCCGCGCCCCGAATCCGGCAGGAGGACGACGACCAGCGCCTCCGGCCCCTCGCGCTTGGCCACCTCCAGCGCCGCCCAGACGGCCAGCCCGCCCGAGCCGCCGATCAGGATGCCCTCCTCGCGCGTGACTCGCCGGGCAGTCGCGAACGAGTCGCGGTCGGTGACCATGATGAACTCATCGACCGTCGAGCGGTCGAACGTCCCCGGCCAGAAGTCCTCGCCGACGCCCTCGACCTTGTACGGGCGCGGGACCGGGCCGGTGTAGATCGAGCCTTCCGGGTCGGCGCCGATCACCTTGATTTCCGGGTTCTGCTCCTTGATGAACTTTGAGATGCCGGAGATCGTCCCGCCGGTGCCGACGCCGGCCACGAAGTGGGTGATCTTGCCGTCCGTGCCTTGCCAGATCTCCGGACCGGTCGATTCGTAGTGAGTCCTCGGGTTCATCGGGTTGAAGTACTGGTTCGGCTGGAAGGCGTTGGGCAGCTCGCGCGTCAACCGGTCGGCCACCGAGTAGTACGACTCGGGCGAATCGCGCTCGACATTCGTCGGCGTCGTCACGACCTCGGCCCCATACGCCCTCAACAGCGCGATCTTCTCATTCGCGACCTTGTCGGGCATCACGAACACGCAGCGGTAGCCCTTGATGGCCGCCGCCATCGCCAGCCCGACGCCGGTGTTGCCCGAGGTCGGCTCGACGATCGTCCCGCCCGGCTTGATCCAGCCCTTGCGCTCGGCCTCCTCTATCATCCGGATGCCGATCCGGTCCTTGACCGAGCCGCCCGGATTCAGCATCTCGAGCTTGGCGACCAGCGCCGCCTGGTTGCCACGGTTGACCCGGTCCAGCCGCACCAGCGGCGTCCCGCCAATCGCCGCGACGACGTGCGGGTAGATGCCTGATGAACCTGTCATGCCGGGAGAAGCTGCCTGCTGCTTCGTGGTTGCCATCTGCGCGGCTCGGCTCTGAGCCGCCCCCCTTCCAGATACACGCTGCGCGGGTGGACGACGGGCCGCTTCCCGCCGCTGATTGCAGGTCGATTGTAATCAATCATCACCGCTTCGGCATGATCGTCGTTCGCGCCGAACCGCGTTCCAACGGTGAATACCAGGCCCGTACATTGTGTGTCGCTTCCCGGGGGCACACACTGCGCTGGTCGTTGGCATCGGAGATGCAGGCAATTCGGAATCGTTGCGGGTTGGCAACGATGCACAATGGAGCAGGCTCATGGCTGACGAACAGGCAGGACGCCCCGATCCCAGATCCGCGCTGTGGGCTTCGATCCCGCTGGGCATCGGTCTGGTCGGCGCGGTTGACGAGATTGTCTTCCATCAACTGCTCCAATGGCATGCCTTTTACGTTGACGCCTCCCAGCGCTGGCGCGTCTTCAGCGACGGATTGCTGCATGCCTTCACGCTGTCAATGCTCTTCTATGGCGCGTACCGGCTCTGGCGGGAACGTCAGTCCTTCAGCCAGATCGTCAGCAGCAAGCCATTCTGGTCCGGTGTGCTGATCGGCGGCGGCGGCTTCCACCTCTGGGACGGCATCGTCGATCACAAGCTGCTGCGCCTTCACCCGATCCGCGAAGGCGTCGACAACATCCTCATCTACGACATCGCATGGAACGCGGCGGCGCTCCTGTTGCTCGCACTCGGCTGGGCGATCTGGCGCAGCGGCGTAATGCCCGAGTTGGTTGTCCAACCCGCTCGACCCAACTCGCTCACTGAATGAACATGAGCCAGTTGAGCCAGTTGAGCCACTTGACTACGTCGGCTTCCGTTCCCGGATCTCCCCACATTCAAAGGCGCCCACCCACTGACAGTGAACGCCTTTACCCCTTTACTCCTTTGCCGTGGCAAAATTCGGCCACTGACCCCCTTGACCCCCTTGATCCCCTTGCCCACCCACCCACGTTGGCATTCTTGGCAACCTTGGCAACCTTACCCACCCAGTCCAACTGGCTCACCCCAATGAGCTTGAGCCACTTAAGCCACTTGAACCCGCTCACCCAATCAACATGAGCACCTTG
>JBBECJ010000148.1:0-3874 GCA_040881885.1 Thermomicrobiales bacterium
ATCTGGGACTGGATGGAGACCTATCAGGAACGCATCAAGGGGCAACTGCGCTCGCTCGGCGCCTCCTGTGACTGGTCGCGCTATGTGTTTACGATGGACCCCGGCCCGGCGCACGCCGTCCGGGTGGCCTTCAAGCACTTGTACGACAAGGGATTGATCTATCGTGGCGAGCGCATTATTTCCTGGTGCCCGCGTTGCATGACGGCGCTCTCGGACCTGGAAGTCGTGCACGAGGACGAGCAGTCGTTCCTCTGGCGGTTGCGCTATCCGCTGGCGGACGGGACCGGCGCCATCGAAGTGGAGACGACGCGGCCTGAGACGATGCTCGGCGACACCGGCGTGGCTGTCCATCCGGATGATGCGCGCTACAAGCAGCTCGTCGGCAAGGAGGTCATCCTTCCGATCCTTGGCCGGAGGATTCCGATCGTGACTGACGAGATCGTCGATCCTGAATTCGGCAGCGGAGCGGTCAAGGTCACGCCGGCGCATGACCCGAACGATTTTGAGATTGGGCGCCGCGCCAACCTGCCGGCCATCACCGTCATGAACTTTGACGGAACGATGAACGCCGAGGCCGGGCCGTTCGCGGGGCAGGCGATCGAGGAGGCGCGCGCGAATGTCGTCAAGCGGCTGGAGGCGGATGGCGCGCTGGTCGGGACCGAGCCGTACACACACTCGGTCGGCCATTGCGACCGCTGTGGTTCGGTGATCGAGCCGATGATCTCGAAGCAGTGGTTCGTCAACATGCAGCCGCTGGCCAAGCCTGCGATCGAGGCCGCCAGGGATGGCTGCATTCGCTTCATCCCCGAGCGCTTCACCGGCGTCTACCTGAATTGGATGGAGAATGTCCACGACTGGTGCATTTCGCGTCAACTCTGGTGGGGACACCGCATCCCGATCTGGTATTGCGACGCCTGTGGCGAGGTCAGCGCCACCGATCAGGAGGCACTGACGGCGTGCGCGGCCTGTGGGTCGGCGGAGATCCTCCAGGATCCAGACGTGCTCGACACCTGGTTCTCGTCGGGACTCTGGACCTTTTCGACGCTGGGGTGGCCTGAGAAGACGCCGGACCTCGAGCGCTTCTATCCAGGCCACGTATTGGAGACCGGCTACGACATCATCTTCCTCTGGGTAGCGCGGATGATTTTCCTTGGGATCGAGTTCTTGGGCGAACCGCCGTTCAAGGATGTCTACCTGCACGGCACCGTCCGCGACGCGAGTGGCCAGCGGATGAGCAAGACCAAGGGCAACGTGCTTGACCCGACCATCATCACCGCCGAATACGGAACCGACGCGCTGCGGTTCGCGCTGATCACGGCGTCCGGCCCCGGCAACGATCTGAAGATGTCGACTGACCGGGTCGTGGAAGCGCGCAACTTTGCTAACAAGCTCTTCAACGCGACAAAGTTCTCGCTGAACGCGATCGCAGGCGCGGAGATTCGCCGCGACGAGAGCGGCGCGGCGGCCATGCCCGATGGAGCGGCATTGGCGGTCGCGGACGCCTGGGTCATCACGCGGTTGCACGAGACGATCGCCGAGGTGACGCGCCAGCTCGACGCGTACCAGTTACACGAGGCGGGCCGCTCGCTGTATGAGTTCATCTGGTCGGAGTTCTGTGACTGGTACATCGAGGCGGCGAAGGTCAGGCTGTATGCCGACGAGCCAGACCCGGCCGTGCCGCAGACGCTAGCTTACGTGCTTGAGCGGACGTTGCGGCTGCTGCACCCGTTCATGCCGTTCGTGACCGAGGAACTCTGGCAGCAGCTTCCACACCCCGGCGAGGCGCTGATCGTCGCGGCCTGGCCGGAAACGGGAGAAACGTTCACGGCGCAGGCTGAAGGGTTCCAGGCGATCATGGAGGCCGTCCGGCTGATCCGCAACGCTCGCGCGGAACAGGGTGTTGAAACGGCACGTCGTATTCCGGCGATCGTCTACCCGGGCGCGTCGAGCGACGCGTACGGCTCATTGCGTTCCGAGCTCGTGTCACTCGCGCGGCTGGACGGAGACGGGCTGGAACTGCGTGACGGCGAGCCGCAGGCACAGGAAGAGAGTGTGTCCATCGTCAGCGGCAGCGCGTCGATCTTCCTCCCATTGGCAGGCATGATCGATGTCGACGCCGCGCGGGCGCGCATCACCCGCGAGATCGAACTGGCCGAGGGCGAGATCGACAGGGCGAACGGGATGCTCGCCAACGAGCAGTTCGTTGCTCGCGCGCCGGCGAACGTCGTCGATGGACATCGTTCGAAGCTCGCGGCAGCGACTGACCGGAAGGCGTTGCTCCAGGCGCGCCTGGCCGATCTTGGGTAACGTGGCGTACGTGCCGTGTGATTACTTCTCCGGAGAGGTCACGGCCGTCGCGCGTGATCTGATTGGCCGGCGGCTGGTCGTAAGCGGACCCGAGCAGTCGATCGCAGGTGTCATCATCGAGACGGAAGCGTATGGAGGCGCGGACGATCCCGCTTCGCACGCTGCGTTCAGACCAGGCGGGCGGGCGGCGGCGATGTTTGGGCCACCGGGCGTCGTCTACGTCTATGCGGCGTACGGGATGTATCCCTGCTTCAATATCGTCACCGGAGCGGAAGGCGTCCCGTCCGCGGTGCTGGTTCGAGGCGTCTGGCTCGACGGCGACACGACGCCGACCAGCGGGCCGGGAAGGTTGACGAGGGCAATGGGCATCACCGGTCTCGACCACGCCGCGACGGTGGGAGGTGAACGTTTCAACGTGAGTGTCACACGACAGGCGCTCGACATTTCGGTGACAAAGCGAGTAGGAATCACCCGTGGCGTCGAGCTGCCGTGGCGCTATGTTGGAATGGCGGCTAAGGCGGCGACCGGATGAGCATTCACCGACTGACTCGCGAAACGGTCGGCAAGATCGCAGCTGGCGAAGTGATCGAGCGCCCGGCGGCGGCGGTCAAGGAGCTAGTCGAGAACGCGATCGACGCTGGAGCACGCCGGATCGATGTCGCAATAACCGGTGGCGGGATCGACACGCTCGAAGTTCGTGACGACGGACGTGGCATCGCCTACGACGATCTCTCGCTGGCGATCGAGCGGCATGCGACCTCGAAGATCGACTCGATTGACGACCTGAAAGCGCTCACGACGCTTGGATTTCGCGGTGAGGCGCTGGCGTCGCTTTCAGCCGTCTCGGATCTGCGTATTCAGTCACTGGCGACTGGAGAGAAATCCGGTGGACTGCTTCGGGTCGTGTTCGGCGATGTCCAGCCGGCGCGGACGATCGCCTGGGGCGGCGGAACGGCGATCTCCGCGCGCGATCTATTCGCGAACCTGCCGGCCCGCCTTAAGTTTCTGCGTCAGCCGCAGACCGAGGCCAATTACGTGACGCGGATCGTCAGCGCCTATGCCCTCGCCTATCCCTCGACCGCGTTCACGCTCGAAATCGACGGCCGCAGGCTGTTCGCGACTGACGGCGGTGGCGACTTGATCGGGGCGGCTGTCGCCGTCTGGGGAGCAGACATCGCGGGCGCGCTCGTGCCGCTCTCGCGCCCGGAAGACGTGCCGGAGGGCTTCGAGATCCACGGTGTCGTTTCATTGCCGGATCTGGACCGGGCGACCCGCCAGCAGCAGTTCCTCTTTGCTCAGGGACGGTTGATTACGTCGCGACAGCTGGCCACCGCATTCGAGCAGGCGTACCACACGCTCTTGATGGTTGGACGTCATCCGATTGGCTGTATCCACATCACTGTTCCGGCCGACCGGATCGATGTCAATGTCCATCCGACGAAGGCGGAGGCGCGTTTCGCCGACGAGCGGCTCGCGTTTTCGCTCGTCCAGCGCGCGACGCGTGAGGCAATCGTCGGCCACTCGCCGGCCCGTTCGATCCCAACGATCGTGTCGTGGGGGCGGGGGG
>JBBECJ010000148.1:3884-5491 GCA_040881885.1 Thermomicrobiales bacterium
CCCGCCGACTCTCGCTCGCCCATCCAGAACGGAATTCGGAATCGATGGGCGGACCGCGACAAATCCCTGCAGCGGAAGCGATCGACGCGCTGCCGGCTGTGTTCGCGGGCGACACGGCGCTGCCGGTCCTGAGGGTGCTCGGTCAGATCGCGTCGATGTTCGTGATCGCCGAAGGTCCGGACGGCATGTACATGATCGACCAGCACGCGGCGCACGAGCGGATCCTGTTCGAGCGGTTGATGCCTGGTTTCGCGCAGCGGACGACCGATCGTCAACTGATGCTGCATCCGGTGCAGGTAGCACTGTCGGCGCGCGATTGGGAGACGTATGTCGCCTGCCGCGACGAGCTGGAACAGGTCGGTTTCGAGATCGAGGAGTTCGGTGGAGCAACGGTGCTGATTCGCTCGGTTCCAGCGGTTCTGAAGGTGCGAGAACCGGCCCGGGTTCTGTTGATGGTCCTCGACGAAATGTCCGGAGCCGGGCGCGGTTCGAGCCGCCTCGAGTCGCTCGCGATCAGCGCCGCCTGCCACACGTCAATACGCGCTGGCCAATCGCTGTCGCTGCTGGAGATGCGCGAACTTGTCACGCAGTTGGAGGGATGTTCGTCACCGCTCGCTTGCGGCCACGGACGGCCAACCATGTTGCGGATGACCGCCGAGGAGCTGGAGAAGCAGTTTTCGCGGCGCTGACCTCCGGCGTCGGAGGAGCGGCGTTATGCGCGCGGCGGCGTGACCGGCGCTTCGTCGCCCTCAAGCTTGATCCATCCGTGGCGCAGCGCGTAGATGACGGCCTGGGTGCGGTCGTTGACCTGTAACTTGCGCAGGATGGACGTGATGTGATTCTTGACGGTCTGGTCCGAAATGCCAAGGAAGACGGCGATCTCCTTGTTGCTGTTGCCGCGCGCGACACAGTCGAGGATCTCGACCTCACGTGGAGTCAGCGGCGAGAAGACCGAGTCGGACTCTTTGTCCATTCGGGCCAGCTCGCGGAACTGGTCAAGAACGCGTGACGCGACGAATGGGTGCGAAAGCACGTTTTCGTTGATGAGGTACTCGCCGCGAGCGACCCGGCGAATGATGCTGACAATCACCGACGAATCGACATCTTTGGTGCAGTACGCGGCGGCGCCGACACGGATCGCGTTGAAGAGCTGCTCGTCGTCTTCGTGCATGGTGAGGATGACGATACCGAGCCGTGGGTGACGGCGCTTGAGCAATCGAGCGACCTCGATTCCGCTCATGCCTGGCAGGTTGATGTCGAGCAGGACGATGTCAGGACCGATCCGGTCGGCCATCGACAGTGCTTCGTGGCCGTCAGCGGCCTCGCCTCCGACAACGAGATCGGACTCGCTTTCAAGGCTCCAGCGAATTCCTCGTCGGAACAGCGGGTGATCGTCGACGATGAGAATCTGAACCCGTTGCATTGGATGCATCTGCACTACCTGTCTGTCGCCGTTTCGATCCGGCCAGTCATTGACGAACTGATCTTACTTCACCGGCGAGCGTTGATCCGCCGCGCTGGACAGACTGACCTGGTCGCCGCTGAGTGCCGCGTCCGTCGCTGGGTTGTCAAACGCGCTATCGGTTGTGTCGGCCCCGGTCAACGGT
>JBBECJ010000149.1:0-1021 GCA_040881885.1 Thermomicrobiales bacterium
TCACCCCAGCCCCCCTCTCCCAATCCTGGGAGAGGGGGAGTAAGACGAGGACCATACTCTTCAGTACCCTGCTCCCCTCTCCCAGGATTGGGAGAGGGGGCTGGGGGTGAGGGCTGTCCGGACAGAAGTTGCGGATCTGACGCCTGACTGATAGGGTATTTGGAGTGAGATCGCTCGCGGGCTTGCGCTGGCGCGGGACCGTCTCTGAGGATGTAAGCACGAGCGTATGGTGAACACGCATCAATCTCCCGCCGGCCGCACAGGCCGGTTGGCACGGACGATTGGCCTGGTCGCGATCATTGCGATCGCGGCCACGTTGCTGCCTGCCGCCGCGCGCGCGCAGGATGGGTCCTCCAACCTGGTCTTTTTCGAGGGAACCGGCCAGACGCTGGGCGGCGTCTTCTACGACGGATGGTTGATTCAGGGCGGGCTCAACGAGGCCGGCGCGCCGATCAGTCCGGCTGTCCAGCAGGGCGACCACTGGGCGCAGTGGTTCGAGCACACGCGGCTCGAGGTTGGCAAGCCGGCGCTGGACCAGGCGGTCGGCGAGGATGCCCAGCCGGCGCCGATCGGGATGGCGATTGCCGAGACGTTCGGGCTCGCGCGCTGGCACCCGGCCTTCCAGCCGATTCGTGGAACGGCCGCCGACGGCGTCCGGGTGTTCCCAAACGGGCATACGCTCGTCAACGCGTTCAAGGCGCACTGGGAAGCCGACGGCGAAGAGGCCCGGCTGGGCGCGCCGATCTCGGAGGAGATCTATCTGGCCGGAAAGGCCTACCAGTTCTTCGAGCGCGGCGCGCTCTCGTGGACGGCGGAGTCGGGCGTCGAGTCGGTCCCGCTCGGCTATGTCGACGCGGCGCTGCACGGCAATCTCCAACTCGGCGCGGCCCGGCCGGAGGGCGTCCCGATCTATGGCAGGGGCGGTGGCAGCGGACGCTGGATCGACATCAACCTGAGCAACTACACGATTACCGCCTACGAGGGCAGCGCGCCGGTGCTGTCGTCGGTGATCGTGGATGGC
>JBBECJ010000150.1:0-1019 GCA_040881885.1 Thermomicrobiales bacterium
GTTGATCGGGGCGTTGTCCCGGGTGATCGTCGTCTGACTGGGCACCTCGATGAATTGCTCGCGAACGTCGACCTTGACCGGCCGATCGATGATCGGGATGAGGAAGCGCAGGCCAGGGTCGCGGACCATCGATTCATTCGTCCGACCGAGCCGGAAGACGACCATCTTCTCGTACTGCTGGACCACCCGGATCGACAGGTAGACGATCACGAGAAGGACGACGACCACGAACGCGGCGACCGCGCCAAGAACCGGGATTTCCATCAGGACCTCCGTTCGATCAGGACTGCGACGATGATGACGGGTCGGGCTCCACGATGACAGTCAGTCCATCGGTGGCCACGACCCGCACGTGGACGCCACGCTCCAGCGGATCGCCGTCGACCGTCCGGGCCGACCACTCCTCGCCGGCGACGTAGACCGAGCCGACCGGTTCGAGCGAGCGGCGGACGACGCCGGCCGCGCCGGGTGGAAGCGCGAATGAGCTGCCCACGACCCCGGCCGGCGACGGCATCCCCCGACTTCGGACGGCCGCCCACACGATCAGCAGCAGAAAGATGCCGGCGGTCACCGTCGTGGTCGCGATGACCGGCGTAGCGACGCTCGCCAGCGGCTCGAACGGGTCGCCCGGCTGGGTGAACAGAGCGGAGGCGCCCAGCGCGAAGATGACGAGGCCGCCAAAGCCGAGCAGCCCATGGCTGGTGACGGTGAGCTCCAGCCCGATCAGCACCATCGCGAGCAGGATCAGCAGCAGGCCGCCGATGTTGAGTGGCAGGCTGCCGAAGCCGATGAAGGCGAGGACGATCGCCAGGGCACCCAGGATACCGGTCACGAAGTTCGGGTTCTGGAGCTCGAACAGGAGCCCGTAGAAGCCGATGGTGAACAGGATGAAGGCGATGTTCGGGTCGGACAGCAGGTGGAGCAGCTCCTGGAACGGGTTCATCGCGAGCTCCTGTGGCGTCGCGCCGGCAAGGTCGAGCGTGTGCGAGTGCCCGGCCACGGTCACGATCCGGCCGTGG
>JBBECJ010000151.1:0-1017 GCA_040881885.1 Thermomicrobiales bacterium
CACCCGAGCGCGCCGGGCATCGAGCAGGGCGAGTCAGCGCCTCGCCCCTACCGGCGGGAGCCTGCCACAGGCTCTGGATTTCGCGCTCACGGCTGCTCGCCGTAGCGCCAGTGGTAGTAGTGCTGGCCGACGTTGCCGGCTTCGACCTTCCAGCCTGCCGGGTTGTCTGGCGTGTAGGTCAGGCAGCGGCGCTCGAAGCACTGGATCAAGACATCCGTCGGCGTTCCGCCAACCTGGACCGTTGCCCAATAGGCTTCGGTGACTGGATAGCCGGTGGCGTAGAACGCGTTCAGAAAGAGACGGTCGGTCACGAATGCGTCGTCCTCGAAGACCGTCGCCGTCGAGTTCATGAACTCCCAGAAGACAGACGCCACCTGATGGTCGATGCCCGGCTCCTGGACTCGATAGCCGGCCGTTACCCCCAACCCTGCCAGCGCCGGATCGTCGGCGACGTTTCCCGCCCGGTCAACGCGGGCGGTGAGCGATTGACCATCCGCGGCCGGTGATGCGTCGCGCAGGGTTGCAAACGTCGCGTAGGTCGGCGCTCCCGTGTCGTTCGGGTCGCCGGCGACATTCACAGCCGCCGGAGCGCGCTGCTCGAACTGGTCATCGCCGGCTTGTAGCTGCCCGTTCATCATCTCGACAACCAGCAGGCCGTTCGTGACGTACCAGAGGCTCGACTCGTCGGCTGTCGGGTCCATGATCTCCATCCGAGCCTTGTCGAAGTACTGGACGACGCGGGTGTCGTCCGGCGATTCGGCGTAGATTTCAGGGATCGCCGGCGTGATCGGGTTCGGCCCCCACATCCAGGTACGGTCGGCAATCAGGTCGGCAACCGGCTTGTCGGTCCGTTCCCAGGTGCGCTGGACGGCCGGGTCGTCGATCACCGGAAGCGGCTGCTCGCTCGCCGTCACACGGTAGATGGCGCCGGACAAATCGACGACGTAGAGTTCGCCTGCCTCGTCCTCCCCGAACGACGAGATCCGCAGGTCGGTTTCAAGCTCAAGCTCCATTGTC
>JBBECJ010000152.1:0-5409 GCA_040881885.1 Thermomicrobiales bacterium
CGACGCCCGCCAGCCGTTCGCCCAGCGATCCGGCCGTGTCGCCCGGCAGAACAACAACCTCGACCTGCGCGACGATCGGACCAGCGTCAAGCTTGCGAACAAGCTTGATGAGGCTGACGCCGGACATCCGATCACCATTCAGGATCGCGGCCGGGATTGGCGCCGCGCCCCGATAGGCTGGCAAGAGCGAAGGGTGGACGTTGAGGCAGCCGGCTGGCGCCAGTTCGAGCATGTCGCGGCGTAGCAGCTCGCCGTAGGCGACAACGATCAGGAGATCGGGCCTGGCGTCGCGCAGCGTCTGTAGCGTGCCGTTGTCGCGCAGCGAATCCGGCTGATACACCCACAGCCCCAAAGCGTTTGCGGCAGCTTTGACAGCCGGCGGCGTCAGCTTTCGGCCGCGGCCGGCTGGCCGGTCGGGTTGCGTAACGACCAGCCCAACATCAATCTTGTCGTGTTCAGCGAGACTGATGAGTGACGGCACGGCGAACGCAGGGGTTCCAAGGAAGACGACTCTCACCCGGCTGACGCGCCCTCGGTCGCGTGGTTCAAGGCGATCCGCGCCAGCAGCTCAAAGCCGCGCGACACGTTCTCGCCGGTCTTGGCCGAGACGAAGCCGTGCTGGGCGTTGGCGAAGGTCGCGAATGAGCGGCCCCACTCAGCTGGAAAGGCGAGACCGAGGTCGGTCTTGTTGCCGACGATAATGATCGGCGCGCTCGGACAATAGCGCTTGCAGCGCGCGAACCACTCGGCCAACGCCTGGAGCGACACGTCGGAGGTCACGTCATAGACGAGCATCGCCGCTTGCGCGCCGAGGTAGAAGTTCGGACGGTTGCCCGCCTGGCCCTCGATATCCCAGACCGCCAGCTTGACGGCCTCGCCGTCGAGTGAGAACTCCTGGGTCGTGATATCGATGCCGAGCGTGATGTTGCGCGCCTCGCTGAATTTGGATTTGGCGTACTGGCGAATCAGCGACGTTTTGCCGACGTTGCCCTCTCCGCCGACGATCACCTTCAGCGTGCGCATAACGGATGCCCCCTTGTATACGCCCAGCCGGCGCAGGCTGCCGGCCGGTGCTCTTTCGTGATGGAGTATAGAGAGCGGCGTGGCGCCGGTCAATTGTGGCGACACGGCCCGCGACAGGTAAGATTCGGCATCATGAGGGAACGACTCCGTCGCGCCAACCCATACCACCTCGGGCTGCTGCTGATTGTGGCGGCCGGCCTCTTCCTGCGCGCCTACGGCCTGAACTGGGATCAGGGACTCTACCTGCATCCGGACGAGCGCTTCATCGCGATCGTCTCGTCCAGCCGGGTTGATCTGCCGCCGTCCAACGACCTCGGCAGCCTGTTCGACGCGGAGTCGAGCCCGCTCAACGTCCGTCGCAATGATCCGGCCACCGGCACGCCGATGTCATTCGCCTACGGCACGCTGCCGGTCTATGTCCAGAGCGCGACGGCCTGGGCCGTCAACCTGTTCAGCGACAACGATTACCAATCGTACGCTCACATCTATAAAGTCGGGCGTGTCCTCAACGTCCTGCTCGACTCGCTGACGATCGTATTCGTTTTTCTGCTTGGCCGGCGCCTGTTCCGGCCGTCCGCTGGACTCGTCGCGGCGGCGCTCTACGCGCTGGCGGTCCTGCCGATCCAGCTCAGTCATTTCTTCACCGTCGACATCTGGCTGACGTTCTTCGTGACGGCAGCCCTATATCTGGCAACTCGTTACGTCGACGAGCCGACGTTCGGACGCGCGCTGCTGCTGGCGCTGCCGGTCGGTTGCGCGTTCGCGACCAAGGCGAGCGTGCCGTCGCTGATCGTGCCGCTGCTGATCATGGCCGGCTGGGCGCTCTGGAAGGCGGACGACCGGCTCGCCGTGTTTGCGTCGCTCGTGTCATCAGCGGCGTTGTCGATCGTCGTCTTCAGCGCCTTTGAGCCGTACGCGATCGTCAACAGCGGACCCTTCATTGAAGACATCCGCGTCCAGGCCCGCATTGTCCGCGGCGAGTTCGATGTCCCATTCACGCGCCAGTTTGTCGGCCTGACGCCCGGACTTTACGAGCTTCGCAACCTGTTCCTCTATACCCTGGGGCCGGGGTTCCTGCTCGCGAGTCTGGCCGGCGTCGGCTACGGCGTCCGCCGTGGCTGGCAGCGCCGCGATCCGGCCCTGGTCATCGCGATTGCCTGGGTCGCCGCGTATGTTCCAATCCTGCTGACAACCGAAGCACGCTTCCTGCGCTATGCCCTGCCGCTCGTGCCGGTCTTAGCCATCTTGGCCGGTGGGTTGCTGACGACCCAGGTTCGCGTCGAGCGGCGTGTGCTGATGCGCGCCGCGACGGCGACTGTCCTGATCGTCACCGCCATCTGGGCGATCGGATTCACAACAATCTACAGCCGCGAGCATCCGCGAATCGCGGCCTCGCGCTGGATGACGGCCAACGTGCCGGCCGGCAGTTCGGTCGCCGCCGAAACCTGGGACGATGTTCTGCCACTCCCCTACTCCGGTTCACCGCAGTTGGGCTATCAATACGTCGCATTCATGCTCTACGACGACGCCCCACCGGAAGACAAGGCGCGGTACATCGCCGAGACGCTCATCGCGTCGGATTATGTCGTGTTGTCGAGCGACCGCGTGATCGAGTCCGTTGACAACCTGCCGTGGCGTTACGCGGTCCAGAACGAGTACTACCGCCGGCTGCTGGACGGTCAGCTCGGCTTCCAACTCGTTTACCAGGCCGAACTGCGTCCCGAGTTGTTCGGCGTTGGCTACAACGACGCGGGAGCCGACGAGAGCTTCACCGTTTACGATCATCCACGCGTGCGCATCTTCAAGAAGGTGGAGAGCCTGGACGCCGCCCAGATCCGCGAGAGACTATTCTGGGGCATCAATCAGCCGTGGGAGCCGCAGCGCTACCCGGCAGAACAACAGCTCATGCTGGGCGAGCCGGTGTCCGAGATTGAAACGACGACCGACGCCGGCTGGAACCGGCTCGCCGTCGATCACTCGCTGCTGGCAATCGTCGTCTGGCTGCTGGCGGTCGAGCTGATCGGCCTGGCCGTCCTCCCGCTCGCGGCGTCCGTCCTCAGCAGGACAGCGGACCGAGGAGCGTTCTCGGCCCGGTTGCTCGGCATCCTGCTGCTGGGTTGGGTCGGCTGGATCGCCGGCGCGCTCAGGATCTGGCAGTCGCGCTCTCTCAACATCGCGCTGGTGCTGGCGGCGATCGCGGCGCTCGTCTGGGGCTACGCTCGCTGGCGCGAGCAGCGTGGATCGCCGATCTTGCTGCCTGGTAGTCGCGCCTATCTCTCGTCTCTCGGTGTCTGGGTTGGCCTCTTCGCATTCTTCCTGCTGCTTCGGTCAATTTATCCGGACTTCTGGCAGACCTGGTTTGGCGGCGAGAAGCCGTTCGAGCTGGCCTATCTGCGCGCCGTCGCCGCCTCGACCGAGTTCCCGCCGTTCGACCCGTGGTACGCGGACGGCGTCATCAACTATTACTACTACGGCTGGCACCTGCTCGGAACGATCGTCAAGCTCAGCGGTGTCGGCGTCTCGCACGGATTTCAGCTTGGTTCAGCGTCGTTCGCCGCATTGCTGGGACTTCAAGCTGCCTCACTCGGAGCCACGCTGGCTCGGCGCGGAAAGCAACACCTGCCGCTCCGCGCGGCCATGGCCGGAGGAGCGCTGACTGCCTTCGCGGTGCTGTTCGCCGGCAACCTCGACGCGCTGCGCCAGCTCATCGAGCAGCGCGGTCTACGCGCCGATTCGTTTGACTTCTGGCGCTCGCGCAGCGTCATCGACTTCACGATCAACGAGTTCCCATACTTTTCGTCGATCTGGGCCGATGTCCATCCGCACGTCATCAACTTTCCGATCATCGCTCTGCTCCTGACGCTGCTCGCCCAAGTCGTCGTCAACGGACCGTGGCCGGGAATGCGCGCGAATCTGCCGCTGGCCGCTGTCACAGCCGTCGTCCTCGGGACGATCTCCGTCACCAACTCGTGGGACGCGCCGCTGATGGTCTTGACCACCGGAGCGGCCTTCGTCTACACCGGATTGCTGCGCTCGTGGCGCGCCGGCCTGTCGGCGGGCCTGCTCGGCCTGCTGATGGTTGCAACCGCCTTCGCGCTCTTCCTGCCGTTCTACCGAGGCTTCTACAGCGTCGTCCAGGGACTCAACCGGGCATCTGCCGGTTCGGATCTCGGCCAGTTCCTGACGCACTGGGGCATCTTCTTCGGGATCGTCGTCGTCGTGGTGGTCGCCGACCTGCTGCGCTGGCGCTCGTCGGAAGCCACAGCCCGTGATGGGCTGCTGCTCACCGTCGTGACGCTCGTCGGAGGCAGCTTCGGTCAGGCGGTCGCCTTCGCGCGCGGCGGCTGGCTGGACTCATCGCAGGGCGTTGTCGCGATCCTGCTGGCGGCGCTGGTCGCGGGCGCCGCAGGTGGAGCGACCCGTTGGATGCGCCAGCCGGCGCCGTTCGTCGGCGCCGTAGCGGCGCTTGCGTTCCTGACCGGAATCGTCGCGCCCTACCGCCCAGCGGCAGCGGTTGCGCTTGCCATCACGACGGCCGCTTCGCTCTACCTGATCGCCTTCCGACGTCAGCCGTCCCGCTTCCTGCCCTGGGCGCTGATCGCGATTGGCGCCGTGACGACCGCGTCGACTGAGTTCGTCTACGTCGCGGACGACCTCCAACTCAGCGACTGGGAACGGATGAACACCGTCTTCAAGTTCTACCTTCAGGCATGGACCCTGCTGGCGGTTGGCTCGGCCGTGCTGGTTGGCTGGCTCTGGCGCGACGCGCGCTTCCAGTTTTTGCAGCCTCCAATCTCTCGCTTTGGCATCGTCGCCCAGACCGCCTCTCGAACCGAACGCCTGGCTGCCGTCAGTAACCGCGCGGAACGATCGACGCGGCTTGCGGCCGGCGCGTCGGCGCTGCTGCTTGCGGCCGGGTTGATCTACCCGGTCGTCGGCACGCCGGTGCGTTTGGATTGGGACATGGAATCCTCGCCATCCGGCCTGACACTCGACGGCTACGCCTGGATGCGGGACGGCCAGATCCAGAACGGAACTGGCGACTCGATCCACTTCACCGGCGACCTGGCCGCGATCGAATGGCTCAACGAGCACGCGGACGGCACGCCGGTCATCCTCGAAGCGGCCATCGGTCCTTATCGCGGCAACGGCTCCCGCATTTCGAGCGCGACCGGCCTGCCGGCCGTCCTCGGCTGGGACCGCCACCAGCGCCAGCAGCGCTACGAGCCAGGCATCAGCCAGCGGATGACCGACGCGCGCGAGATCTACAACGAAACCGACGCGGCGCTGAAGCTCGAATCGCTGCGCCGCTACCGCGTCCGCTACGTCATCGTCGGCGATGTCGAGCGCTACTGGAACACGCCCGAGAACCCGACGTATTACGCG
>JBBECJ010000153.1:0-5342 GCA_040881885.1 Thermomicrobiales bacterium
GCGGCGGCTGGTCCGGCTAAATGAAAGTGATCTGGACAATGGCAGTCTCATTGGTTGTGCCGGGGGCGCGCGCGGTTCCGATGGTTGTTGAGGAGCAGGCGAGTTGTGTGCCGGAGGAAGGCACAGGCGCGTACGAGCTGCTGCGGCGCTATGGTGTTGACCATCAGTCGCAGTCGAAGATCCCGCGCGAGTACTTTACGATGGCGCAGGATGCGCGCGAGGCGCGGACCTGGGAATACCGTCGGCAGCTCGGCGAGCGGCTGGTGATCCTCGGCCACCATTACCAGCGCGAGGAGGTGATCCAGTTCGCCGACTTCCGCGGCGACTCGTACAAGCTCTCGCAGCAGGCGGCGGCGTGCTCGGAGGCCGATTTCATCCTCTTCTGCGGCGTCCACTTCATGGCCGAGAGCGCCGACATCCTGGGCAAGCCCCACCAGCAGGTGATCCTGCCCAACCTCGAAGCTGGCTGCTCGATGGCCGACATGGCCAAGATCGAGGATGTCGCCGACGCCTGGGACGCGCTGGCTGAGCTTGGCGTTAGCGTGATCGTCCCGATCACCTACATGAACTCAGCCGCCAGCCTCAAGGCGTTCACCGGCCAGAACGGTGGCATCGTCTGCACCTCGTCGAACGCCGCGAAGACGTTCGACTGGGCCTTCGAGCGCGGCGAGCGGATTCTCTTCTTCCCCGACGAGCACCTGGGCCGCAACACCGGCGTCAAGCACGGCATCCCGCTTGACCGGATGGCCGTCTGGGACCCGTTCAAGCCGCTGGGTGGCAACACGCCCGAGCAGCTCCAGCGCGCGACGCTGATTCTCTGGAAGGGTTACTGCTCGGTCCACGCCCGCTTCAGCGTCGAGCAGATCGAGCAGGCGCGGCGCAGCGACCCGGCCGTCAACGTCATCGTCCACCCAGAGTGCCGGCTGGAGGTCGTCCAGGCGGCCGGCATGGACGGCTCGACCGAGCGCATCATCGATGTCATCCGCAACGCGCCGGAGGGCACGAGCTGGGCGGTCGGGACCGAGATCAACCTCGTCAAGCGGTTGGCCGCCGAGCAGCCCGGCAAGACGATAAGCTGCCTCGACCCGGTCGTCTGCCCATGCAGCACGATGTACCGTGTTCACCCCGCCTACGTCCTCTGGGCCCTGGAACAGCTCGCCAACGGCCAGGTCGTCAATCGGATCACCGTCGATGCCGACACGAAGCGCTGGTCGCTGGTCGCGCTTGAGCGGATGCTGACGAGTTGAAAGGAGAAAGTGCTAAGTGCTAAGGAGAAAGGAGGGCGTGGCTCCTGGTGGTCGAACTCCTTTTTCCTTAGCACTTAGCACTTTCTCCTCGCTACGCTTGGTATGCTGACGGCTGATCGCTGACGGCTGACGGCTAACGTCCGGGAGACAAGATGATCGCGAAGATGATCCAGTGGATTCGGGGCAGCGAGCCGCCGCAGGATGACGTGCCGGTCTGTCCGGAACACGATGTCCCGATGGAGCTCTACAAGAAGCTTGGCAAGCCGACGCGCTTCGCCGACCAGGAGAACGAGACTTACACATTCATCTTCAAGTGTATGGTTCCCGGCTGTGGCGAGAGCGCCGAGCGGCGCCGCATCCGCACGCAGATCCCTGTCCCCGGCGAGCGGACGACTCGCCCGCCCTGGGCCTCGCGCGATCGCAAGGGACTCTGACGGCTCGCGGAATGTCGACCATCCCCGCGCCTGACGCCCGGCTCGCAGACTGGTTCGCCGAGGCGGCTGACTGGCCGAGCGCTATCCTTCCATCCTATTCAGGCGGCAGCGTGGCGAACGTCGCCGCGTCGGTCGTCCAGGCGTTCGGCGGCGCGGCGGAAGCCCTGCTGCCACCGCTTGACTCTGCGCTGCTCGATCCCGCCGGCCTGGCCGGCGCGCGCGTGGTTGTCCTGCTCGTCATCGACGGCTACAGCGCCCTGGCGCACGAACGCCACGGATCGGCGTTGTCGCGGCTCGGGCCGGAGCCGTTACAGTCCGCGACGATCACGTCCGTCTTCCCATCGACGACCGCCGCCGCGCTGACCAGTCTCCAGACCGGCGTTGGGCCGGGACGGCATGGGATGGCTGGCTACACGCTCTACCTGCCGGGGCTGGGCCGGGTCGTCAACATGGTGCGCTTCCAGCCGGTTGATGGCGGGCAATTCGACTCCGCTAAGCTCGACACGAGCGACTTCCTGCCAGTCCCGACCATCTACAGCATTTTGCGCGAGCGTGGTGTCGATAGTGTCGTCGTCTCGCACAAGGAGTACGAGAAGTCGCCGCTGACGCTGGCGCATTCCGGCACGACGCCCTACACCGGTCACCGTTCGCTGGGCGAGCTGGCCGCGCTGTTGCGGCGTGAGGTCGAGAAGCCGGGGAAGCGCTTCGTCTTTGGCTACTGGGCCGGCGTGGACACGCTCGGCCACACGCACGGCCCGGCCGGCGACGTTTCCGCCGTCGAGATCGACACGCTGACCTACGCGCTGCGCAGGCACGTCCTCGAACCGCTGGCCGTGAACGGCGACGAGGTCGCCGTCATCCTGACCGCCGACCACGGCATGACCGACATCCCGACGGCGTCGGCGACCACCCTCAACGACCTCAACGCGTTGACCGGCGCATGGCGACGGCCCGCGACCGGCGAGCGCCGCGCCGTCGGCCTCTCGCTCGCGGAACCGGCTGCCCGGCTCCACTTGCGCGACGCGCTCGGCGAGCGGGCTGCTATCCTCGACGTCCGCGACGCCCTTGCCGCGGGACTCTACGGCCCGCCTGAGCACCACCCGGATGTGCAGGAGCGGATCGGCGACACGCTGCTGCTGGCGCGCGGCCCGGCCTCGTTCCCGTTCCTGTCATCCCGGCCGCAACCCACCCCCAGCCTCGGCGCGCATGGCTCGCTGACGGCCGAGGAGATGCTCGTGCCGCTGCTGGCGTGGCGGTTTGGGTGAGCGTCGCGCGTCCCGTTACACCGCCCGGTCGAGCACCATCGCGGCCAGGATCAGCGTCAGGTAGTAGTTGGAGAACTTGAAGAGCCGCCAGGCGAGGCGCGCGGTGCCTTCGGCGTACATCCTGGCGGCCAGGCCGACGAAGATGCTGCCGAGGGCGATCGCCAGCGTCAGATAGAGCCAGCCCGCGCCGCCGGCCGGGACGACCAGCAGCGTGACGCCGACCAGCAGGATCGAGTAGAGCAGGATCATCTTGCGCGTGTGTTGTGCGCCGTGCGTGACCGGCAGCATCGGGATGCCGGCCCGCTCGTAGTCGCGCGCCTTCAGCAGCGCCAGGCTCCAGAAGTGCGGCGGCGTCCTGTAGAAGATGATCGCGAAGAGCAGCAGGGCCGGCAACGTGATCGTGCCGGTGACGGCCGCCCAGCCGACCAGCGGCGGGAAGGCGCCGGCCGCGCCGCCGATGACGATGTTCTGCGGCGTCGCGCGCTTGAGCCAGCGCGTATAGATCATGACATAAAACAGATTGCCGGATAGCGCCAGCAGCGCCACCAGCGGATTGACCAGCAGCCAGAGCTCGACGACGGCCAGCGCGCTCAGGATCAGCCCGAAGTTGCGCACCTGGGCCGGTGTCAACCGCCCGGTCGGCAGCGGACGCTTGCGCGTGCGCGCCATGACCGGATCGATGTCGCGGTCGTAGTAGCAGTTGAGGGCGCTCGCGCCGCCCGAGGCCAGCGCGCCGCCGAGCATCGTCGCCAACACCAGCCAGATCGATGGCCATGGCCCGGCGACCAGCATCGCGCCGACGGTCGTGATCAGCAGCAGGACGATGATACCCGGCTTCATGACACGCAGGTAGTCCCGGGCAGCCTCGCGGACGGTCAGGCCGGTGGTTGCGGCGTGCGGCAGTGGTCTGGCGGTTGTCTCGGCTGCGGTTGCCAGAGCGAGGACGATCAGCAGTGACCAGCTCAGGCCGGCCGCCGCGAAATGGGTCGCGGAGATGAGCGCGCCGTCGTTGCCAGCGGCGCCATTGCCAGAGGCACTGAAGGCTCCGACGACGATCTCGACCGCGAAGACGGCGCCGAGCGCGGCGACGACACTCGTCCGCAGCCGCGAGGGGCGCTGGGCGCGCAGCGTCTGGATCGTCAGCGCGATCAGCAGCGCAGCAGCGCCGCCGACAACGACGCGGTGCAGACCGTGCGCGTCGACGGTGATGAATCCGGATGCACCCGAGGTGTCACACAGCGGCCAGCCGTCGCAGGTGGTCGAGTTGTCGGCGGCGGTCAGATACGCGCCGGAGACGAGCACCCCGAAGATGGCGACGACCGACCAGCCGACGAGCGTACGGTAGTGGCCCAGTGCCTGGCCGCGCGCCGTCGCCAGCGTCGCGGCGCGGAGCTGTTGGAGCATTGGAAGGGCGATCAGATAGAGCGCCAGCGCCAGCAGCAGCGCCGTCGCCGCCAGGTGGGCGGCCGCGCCCCAGATGGCGGCTGTTTCGCCGCCGGGCAGGAGGATCGCGCCGAGTTGGACGCCAATCAGCGCCAGCGCCGCCAGCGCCGCGCGGATGACCCGGCGATCGTCGCGCAGCCGCAGCCATGCGAGCGCGACGAGCGCGATGGTTGCCAGCCCGGTCAGTCCGGCGGCGGCGAGATGTAGCCGTCCGACCGCGCCGGAGCCGCCGGTCAGGTGCGTCCAGCCAGAGCAGTCGCCCCAGCCGGAGCAGGCGTCGGCGCCAGTGGTCCGCGGGTTGGCGCCGGCGACAACGATCAGCGCGAACGCAAGGATCGCCACGGCGCACGACAGCCGCGAGACACCCGCTCGCGCCAAGGACTCCGGCACCCTGTTGCTCCCCCTGCTGGCTTTATCCGCGAACGTGACGGATTGCTGACTCCGTCAATCCCTCAGGAAGTGTAACCCCGCCACCTGCCTGAGCCAACCGGCACGCTGGTGTCAAGAGGGGCGAGGCTGCGGCCGTCGCCCCTGCGCGAGGGGAGGTTCGCGCGGACTGTCAGGCGACGCCGGATTTGACGAGCGGTTCGATCTGGCTGAGCGCCCGGCGGTCGTGGGCGGCGAGCTCCTCGATGAACGCCTGGATTGTCGTCTGGCCGCGCGGTCCCTTGCGCTCGACTGCCCAGTTTTCGTCCGACAGTTCACGGATGAGCGCCAGAATCGCCTCGCGGGCCGTGCCGAACTCGGAGAGCACCGAGCGGACGCTGATGCCCGGCGCGCTCGGCAGAATTTCCGGCATCCCAGCGGCCAGCGCGGCTTCGCCGAGTGTCATCAGCTTGAGCTCTTGCGACGCCTGCATCTCATGGTCGCGCATGTCAACGATCAAGTCGCGCAGCGACTTGCCGCCGCTGCCGGCTTGCGTCGTCTGGGCGTCCGGCAGCGGCCGGATGACC
>JBBECJ010000154.1:0-5322 GCA_040881885.1 Thermomicrobiales bacterium
AAGGTAGACATCATTCGCTGCCGCCAGTCGCGCATCGTCCTCAGTTAGGAAGCCCGGGTGGGCCAGGATATCGACCAGTCCGCAGGCGATCGAAGCGTGGTTCGTCCCTTCCGGAACCGGTTCGACAGGCGTTTCGCCGTGGACGACGATGATTTCGGCGCCTTCCGACAGCGCGTGGGCCGCTGCTTCATGGATCGCCTCGGCCGGGACGTGCGTGAGCTCGACCCCGACTACAACGGTGATCGGCCAGTGGCGCTCGATGAGCTCCCGGTCGCGCCGCAGCCCGTCCAGCAGGGCGGCCACTCCACCGACGCCCATGTGATCCGTCAGGCCGAGCGTCAAATAGCCGTTGACGACGGCGCGGCGTGCCTGCTCCATCGGTGAAAGTGCGCCGTCGGAGAGGAAGGTGTGCGTGTGAAAGTCGTGGACTCCCTTAGATACCTCGATCACGCCCGGCTCACCATCCCGTTGCGGCGGATTGCGTCAACGCTGATCACTGGAGCCGGCCATAGGTGTCGCAACACCACTTCAGCGTCGTCGGCCATGACCAACGCGACGTCATCGGGCGCGATCGTATTCAGCAGATGGTCGATGGCGCGCAACTCATCCGGCACCGCCATCACGATCGGCGGCACGGCCGCCGACGAGATGCCCGCCTTGATAATGCCCATCCGCTCCGGGCCGGCATTCTCACTGTGCAACAGGATGACGCCTCCGAGCCCACCGAGCAATCGTCCGGCTTCCTGCGCGTCGTCGTCGCCCAGGCCGGGAAACCAGCCGCTCACGACCAGTTGTCTCCGATGAGGCACGTGCTTGATCCCGCGCGCCAGCATCCGCAACGACGTGATCTGCCGGGGAGCATCGATAACAATCGTCGCATCGTTGAAACGGACGATGTTGCAGGCGGCGGGCTGAAGGTCCGGCCGCGGTTCGAAGCGCTTCAGCGCTCGCTCGATTGTCGCGGCCGGGACGCCAATCGCGTGCGCGGCGCAAACGGCCGCCAGCGCGTTCTGTGCCTGGAACATGACCGTCCCGTCGAGCGTAGCCGGAATTGCGTCGACGGCAACGACCGGTGTGGCGCTATCCAGACCACCGAGCGTTATCCACCCGTCCTCAATCCAGGCTCCGGAGCCGCCGCCGCTCAGGTGACGCTGCAGGGCCGGGTTGTCCCTGTGCATCGCGTATAACCCGCGCGTCGCGCTGGATTTCTCCGCCAGCTCGGCGATGTCGTAGTCGTCGGCGTTCACGACGATCACTCCGTCATTGCGGGCGGAGCGAACGACGATGGCCAGCGCTCGCCGCTGAAGCTCGGTCTCGGCGTTCAACAGGCACGACTCGTTGTTACCGCATAACGTGGTCAGGATCACGAGAGGATACGTGTCGTCCGGCAGTCCGGCTCCGACGACCGTCGCGGCGTTCATCTCCTGCAGCGCAACATCGATCTCGCGGTGGCGGGCGGCGAGGACGACACGTGACCACGGCCCAAGCTCGCCGTCCTGTCGTTCATCCTCAACGTAAACACCCGACGAGAGCCAGCTCGCCGAGCGCAACCTGGCCGCCTGGAGAATCGCGACCAGCATCCAACTAACGGTCGACTTTCCCCGCGTTCCCGCGACTGACACGATCGGCAAGATGTTCGGGTCCTGCCGAAGCGCATTGGACTTCCACGGCCCGCCTGTCTCCGTCGACAGTTTCGCCACTTTGCATCTACCTTTCAGTGACACCGGACGAAGCGTCCGCCATCCCGAAGATGAATCCTTCGCTGCTCAGCCGAAGCAACAGCGAACGGTACGCGCGCGCTCGGTGCGAGATCTGGTTCTTCTCGTCCAAAGACAGTTCCGCCATCGTTCGTCCATTGAACTGTACCGCGTCCGGGTCGCTGACGATCAGCAGCGGGTCGTATCCGAAACCGCCAGAGCCGCGCGCGACACGCCCGATCCGCCCCTCGACGCTGCCGCGGGCTGTGAATTCGAGACCATCGCGAGTCACCAACGCGACGGCCGACACGAAGCGGGCGGTTCGCCGCTCATCGGCCACACCGTCGAGTTCGGCCAGCAACCTCAGATTGTTGTCCTCGTCGCTGGCATCGTCTCCGGCATATCGCGACGACCGGACGCCGGGGCGACCGTCGAGCGCGTCGACCTCCAGTCCCGAGTCGTCAGCGATCGCGGCGTCTCCGGCCGATGCCGCCGCGCGCGCCTTGATCAGCGCGTTCTCTTCAAATGACGCTCCCGTTTCGTCGGGTGATTCGAGGCCGACATCACTCAGTGAGACAAGCCGCAGACCGGAGGGAAGCAACTCCCGAAGCTCCTCAAGCTTGCCAGCGTTGTAGGTCGCAACGACTACGCGCACAGGCCAGCCCCCAGCCCTGCCGCTACAGCCGCCTTGAGCCGACCGCCGAACAAGCGAACGGCGTTCGCGGTCGTCCGATCGGCAATCTCCTCGACTGACAGCCCATGTACGTCCGCGAGCGTCTGAGCGCTCTCGACGATGTAGGCTGCCTCGTTGCGTTTTCCGCGGCGGCCCTGTGGAGCCAGATACGGCGCGTCCGTTTCAAGAATCAGCGCGTCGATCGGGGTCTCGGACAGCGCTGCCCGCACGTTGGTTGATTTGGGGTAGGTGGCGACACCGCCGACACCAAGCATGAACCCGAGCCCAACACAGGCGGTTGCGAACGTCGTGTCGCCGCTGAAGCAGTGCATGACGCCGCGCAGCGGCCCATACGCGCGAAGCATCGTCAACACATCCTCTTCGGCGTTGCGCTGATGAATCACCACCGGTAGATCGAACAGGCGCGCCAGCGACAGTTGGGCAGCAAACGCCCCGCGCTGTAGATCGGGGGGAACCGAGTCGCGGTAAAAGTCCAGCCCGGTTTCCCCAATCGCGATCGCGTCGCCCATCTCAAGTTCGCGCGTCAAATCTCGCGACACGCTCGGCGACCAACTTCCGGCATCGTTCGGGTGAATCCCGACTGTCCGGACGAGGTTGGAATGCGCGCCACACAGTTCAGCGCTCGCCCGCCAGCGTTCGGGGTTGTGGCCGATCACGACAATCGCGTGGACGCCGGCAGAACGGGCTCTGGCAAGCATCGCCCCCCGGTCCTCGTCGAAGACCGGGAGATCGATGTGCGAGTGGGTATCGATCAATGAGATCACTTCACCGTCACACTCTTGGCCAGATTGCGTGGCTTATCCGGGTCGAGTCCGCGCAGCAGCGCCAGTTGGTACCCAAGCATCTGAGCCGGAGGCGCCATTACCAGCGGCGATGCGTCGCCTGCGTCTGCTATCGGCAGGTAGATATCAAACACGTCCTCAGGTTCTGGCGAGACGCCGATGATGAAGCCGCCGCGCGCCTTCAGCTCCATCGCGCCCGAGATGATATCGGCGCGCGTCTCGTCCAACGGCGAGTAGACGATGCAGGGCGTACCAGGCTCGATCAACGCGATCACTCCATGCTTGAGTTCGCCGCCGGCGAACCCCTCTGCATGGATATACGAAACTTCCTTGATCTTGAGCGCGGCCTCGAGCGCGGTCGGGTAACTCAGGCCTCGCCCGATCACGAACATACTCGTCTGATCGTTGATGCGCGCCGCCACGTCGCGGACCTGACTGACGAACGACGGCGTCAGTGTCTGGAGCACGCCGTCCACCGCCCGCCAGAGCAGATCGCGCCCGACATGTTCGCTCCCGTTCAGGACATGCGCCGTCAGCAGCAGGATCGCGATCTTCGCGCTGTAGGCCTTGGTGGACAGCACCGCCTGCTCCGGCCCGGCGTTGAGATGCAGCGAGAAGTCGGCGATCCGGTCGAGTGTCGAACCCTTCACATTGACGAGCGCGGCGATTTTCGCTCCGCGCTCCTTGGCAGCCAGGACCGGCTCGATCACATCGACCGTCTCTCCGCTCTGCGAATGCGCGATCACAAGCGAGCGGTCGGTCAGAAAGTGCTCCTGGTAGGCGAACTCACTCCCGACGACGAAGTTGACGTGCCGCCTCGCGATCCGCGAAAAGAGGTAGTTCCCGGTCAACGCCGCGTAGCTGGCGGTGCCACAGCCAACCAGGAACGTACCGTACGACTCGCGGATCATCGCCGCAAGCTCGCGCACGCTCTCAAGCTGATCGCGCGCGATCGACTCGATCACCCGTGGCTGCTCGTAGATCTCCTTCTGGAGGAAGTGGTCGTGCTCACCGATGTCAACTGCTCCCAGGTCAACCGGTAACGGCAGCCAGTGTTCGGCCACCGCTTCGCCGGTCAATGCGCTGAACACCCGCACGCCGGCGTGACTGAGTTGCGCGACATCCTGGTCGTTGAGGTACATCACCTCGACGGCGTGGCCCGCCAATGCCAACGTGTCGGAAGCGACGAAGACGCCGCTGGGGCCGCGTCCGACCACGAGCGGCGAGACGTTCTTAGCGGCGGTCAGCGTCTGCGTCGCCTGGTCGAGGATGATGATCGCGTTCAGCCCGCGCAATTCCCGAAACACAGACATCACCGCCGCTCGAACGCAGTCGGGCGTTCGTTCGTCGTCAAGCCGATCGGCGACGAGATGAACGACGACTTCCGTATCCGTCTCGCTCCGAAACGAGTAGCCGCGTTCGATGAGACGCTGCTTCAACGGGCGGAAGTTCTCGATGATCCCGTTATGGATGACCGCCAACCGCCCGCTCGAGTCCAACATGGGGTGGGCGTTGGCATGCGTGACGCCACCGTGGGTTGCCCATCGGGTGTGACCGAACCCAATTTCCGATAGTGGCAGGTCCACCTCGGATGCGCCGATCTTGCCGACCTGCTTCTCAATCGCGATCTGACCGTTGACGCCGACTCCGACGCCCCACGAGTCGTAACCGCGGTACTCGAGCCGCTTGAGCGCGGACAGCACCATCTCGCCCGTGTCCGCCTCGACACCGACATAACCGAAAATCCCGCACATGCGCGTTCCTCCAGCCCAGCCGGCCATCCGCCGTCACTGGGTCGTCACATTCCGTGTCTAAACAGGAGCTGCGCGCCTGAGGAGGACTTCCAGCGTCTTGATCATGAGGAGGAAACACTCGATCCCACTTTGTGGAGGCGGATCGCTCCGCCGTTTTGTAGGAATCGTCACGGTCGTGCCAACCGGAAGACCACCCGCCGAATGGTTCGATACGGCCTTCACCTCGTCAACTCGCGCTCCCACGCGAGTCCCGGCGCTATTACAACGCGTCGTCCGACCATCAGTCGCGGCTCACGGCCACTATACTCCCCGGGAATCGGTCATCGCAAGTGTCCCGACCGGCAACCGGAGCAGCCGATCCTGTATACTTCCGCTGGTGGCTCGCGCACGATGAC
>JBBECJ010000155.1:0-5317 GCA_040881885.1 Thermomicrobiales bacterium
CATCCTCCGCCTGCACCAGAACTTTTGTCAACCCGCTTAGAGCGGTTCTCATAACGGTTGTCTCCTGACGACATAGCCACAACCGTGGAACCACCCATCGGCATCGGCAGCCGTGATCTGATCAAGTCCGCTGGCGATGGCACGCTCCAATGCGTCTCGCGTCCGTGCCATCGCCGCCCGCACAGCGGTCTTGAGTTTGCTGAAGGCCCATTCGATCGGCGAGAAGTCAGGGGAGTACGCGGGGAGGAAGCGCAGCTGACATCCCGCCGCCTCGATCCGTTGGCGCACCCGCTCGCCGGTGTGGGCCGAGAGATTGTCGAGGATGACGATCTGGCCCGGCCGCAGCCACGGCGCCAGGACCTGGTCGACGTAGGCGGTGAACACCTCGGTCGTCGTGGCGCCCTCCACCAGCATCGCCGGTCCCATGCCGGTGCGCGTGAGGCAGGCGAGGAGCGTCGTGTTCGGTCCGTGGTTGCGCGGTGCGCGGCCATTGGCGCGTTCGCCGCGTGGCGCCCGCGCGTAGCGCTGGCTCATGGCAGTATTGGTCCCCGTCTCATCGAGGAAGACGAGATCCGCGACCGGGAGGGTCAGCGTCTCGCTCCACCAGGCAGCCCGGCTCGATTCATCACGTTCGCGGGCTGCCAGCGTCCTTTTTTCGGGTCCAGCCCAGGCGGGCGATCATTCGTGACATCGTCGCCACACTGACGCTGACCGTGTGGCGTGCGGCCCAGCGCTGGCAGTGCTCGGCCAACGTGTCGGCCGGATGGAGCCGCAGTTGCAGCTCCAGATCAGCCTGCTGGTCGGCGGTGATGGCGCGCGGACGGCCGGGAATCGGTTTCGGGGACACGTCCCCAGCCGCATCCAGCCGCAGATAGCGATTGATCGTGCGCCGATCGACCCCGAACACCTTGGCGACCTCCGCTTTCGGGTGACCGGTCTGGACGGCGCGGACGATGCGTTGACGGAGGTCGAGGCTGTAGGCGCGCATGCTGACGACTCCCTTCCCGAGCCGCACAGCATCCCACCAGCCCTACCTTTTCGCAAGCCGCTCTAAGTGGCTCATACATTGAGCTTGATCCACTTGAGCTACTTGAACCGCTCAAAGGCGGTCACTGACTGACCTTGAACGCCTTTACCCCTTTACCCCTTTACCCCTTTAACCCGGCCAACCCGGTCACTGTGTTTCTTGGCCACCTTGGCCATCTTGGCCACCTTGGCCACCTTGCTCAACTGGCTCAACTGGCTCAACTGGCTCAACTGGCTCACACAATGATCTTGATCAACTTGAGCCCACCTGACTCACTCCCGCCAATGAGCATGAGCACCTTGAGCCACTTGACCCGCTCACCCGATGAGGATAGGCGCCTTGAGCACCTTGAACCCCTCGCCCCGCTCAAACCCGCTCACCCATTGAACGTGAATGCCTTTAACTCTTTACGCCGTGGCACGCTTTTCCACCGTCAAACCGTTCGAGTAATTGAAGCGACCAGACGACATGAACGGAGGCCACTGTGCGCGATCAGCCCAACGACCTGAGAATGTTTGAAAGTCAACCAGCCCAGCCCCACTGGTATACTGCGCCCCAACAATCGCCCGTCCCGGCGCGCTTTTCGCGCGGGATAGTGTCGTCAGTGACGCCGCCGGCCCACCAGCCTGGACCCACGGCCGCGGCGATCCAGTTACAGTTGGATGATGAATGGACTTTGCAGCCGACCCCACCGAAGCCGCGACGGCCGAGGCCGACACCGACCAGCCAGCGACAACCTACGGACTTGACCCCACCGAACGCGACGAGATTCTCGGCCAGTTCGCCACCCTCTACCCGTTCCCGCTCGATCAGTTCCAGATCGACGCCATCCACACCTTCCTCGACGGCGATTCCGTCATCGTCGCCGCTCCGACAGGGTCGGGCAAAACTGTCATTGCAGAATTTGGTGTCTATGAAGCGTTCCGGCGCCAGGGCCGCGTCATCTACACCACCCCGATCAAGGCGCTCTCGAACCAGAAGTTCCGCGACCTGCGCGCCCTCTACGGCGGCCAGGTCGGCCTGCTGACCGGCGATGTCACCGAGAACCCGCGCGCTCCGATCACCGTCATGACGACCGAAGTGCTGCGCAACATGCTCCTCCAGACACCTTGGGAGGTCGATCAGGTCGATTGCGTCATCTTCGACGAGGTCCATTACATCGCCGACCAGGAGCGCGGCACGACCTGGGAAGAGGCCATCATCCTCTGCCCGGAGCACATCCAGCTCGTCTGCCTCTCGGCGACCGTCTCGAACGCCGACGAGATCGCCGCCTGGATCAGCCGCACGCATCGCCCGATCAAGCTCATCACCCACCTCGAGCGCGCCATCCCGCTCGCGCTCTACTACTACCTCGACAAGAAGCTGCGGCCCGTCATCGACCACAATGGCCAACAGGTCGGTGACTTCCCCAACGCCGGCGGCGAGGTGCGCCGCAAGATCGGGCGCGGCGGAATCACCGCCGACCAGCGCCGCCAGGCCGAGATGGACGAGCCGCAAGCCTGGGAGATCCTGCTGGCGATGGCCGCCGCCGACATGCTGCCCGGCATCTACTTCCTCTTCTCGCGCCGCGACTGCGAAGCCTACGCCCAGCGCTTCGCGATGATGCGCCCCAACTTCGTCCGCGACGAGGCGACAACCGCCCGCATCGACGCCGTCATCGACGCCCACATCGGATCGATGCGCGAGGAGGACCGCCAACTCGAACAGGTGAGG
This sequence comes from Thermomicrobiales bacterium, assembly GCA_040881885.1. Taxonomy (GTDB): domain Bacteria; phylum Chloroflexota; class Chloroflexia; order Thermomicrobiales; family CFX8; genus JBBECJ01. Next base: position 2,741 of record JBBECJ010000155.1, read on the forward strand.
GCCATCACCTCGCTGGCCGCCCAGGGCATCGGCTTCCACCACGCCGGGCTGCTGCCGGTCCTCAAGCAACTGGTCGAGGTGCTCTTCACGCGCGGCCTGCTGCAAGTCGTCTTCGCGACCGACACACTCGCGCTCGGCGTCAACATGCCGGCCCGCTCGGTCGTCATCGGCCGGATGACGAAGTGGGACGGCCGCTCGCGCCGCCAACTGATCCCGAACGAGTTCCAGCAGATGGCCGGCCGGGCTGGCCGGCGCGGGATGGACCTCAAGGGCAACGTCGTCGTCCCGCACTCGCCCTGGATGCGCTTCCCCGAGATGATGGCGATCGCGACCGGCGAGCTGGAGCCGGTCACCAGCGCCTTCGCGATCCGCTACAACACCGTCCTCAATCTCTGGGACCCGCCGCACGGCAACCGCGTCCGCCACATGCTGCGCCAGTCGCTAGCCCAGTTCCAGTCGGCCCGCCGCGTCCGCGAGCTGGAGGACGACATCGTCGATCTCGGCGCGAGGATCCACGAGCTGCCGCAGGGCTGCCTGATCGGCCTCGACGCCGGCGACGAGCTGCTCGACGACTACCGCAGCCTGAACCACTCGGTCGACGCCCTGCGCGGCAAGGAGCGCAGCGTCCAGAGCGAGGTCCGGCTGCTGGATGTCCGCACCAACGCGCTCCCCTGGCCGGAGCCGGGCCGCCAGGCGATCCGCCGCGTCTTCCGCACCGCCGAGCCGGGCCTGGTCGCCCATGTCCGCAACGAGGGCTGGGGCGTCTACCTCGGCAAGGCGCGCGCCGGCGGCGTCGGCCTCTTCCTGTTCGGGAAGGCCATCAAGCTCGTCCCGGAATACCGGCTGGTCGACTACTTGCCGGCCAACAACCTGAGCGTGCAAGTCCCCGACGCGCTGACCGTCCTTGACGACCCGCTGGCCGACGCGACGACGCTGATCGATCCGGCCCTGGTCGAAACCGTCAGCGCGGCCGTCCGCACGCTGCCGCTGCCCGACCTCGAAGCCCAGATCGCCACCTACCGCGCCGAGCTGGGACGCCGCAACGAATCAGCCCGCCAACAGCAGCTCGCCGACCTCGAAGCCGTCCGCGCCCAGACCGAGGAGCTGATCGCCCTCCGCGCCAACCACCCCTGCCACACCTGTCCGCGCCGCAAGGAGCACCAGAACAACCTGAAACGGGTGATCGCGCTGGAACGCGAGCGCGGCCGGACCGAGCAGCAACTACGCGAAGAGACGCAGGCCGAGGAAGAGCGCATTCGCGGCATCATCGGCGGCATCCGCAACGTCCTGCATCGCTTCGACTACCTGCACAAGGGCTACCCGACCGCCAAGGCCGACCTGCTGGCCGATGTCTTCGACACCAACGGCCTCGTCATCTGCGAGATGATCGACCGCGGCATGGTCGACAACCTGAAGCCGGAGGACCTCGCCGAAGTCTTCTCATGGTTCGCGTTCGACCGCGACTCGCGCTTCGCCAACACCTACCACCTGCCCAACCAGCTCGTCCTGCTGCGCCGGCGGCTGGAGGACATGGAGCAGCAGATCCTGGCGACCGAGCGCAGCAACGGGCTGTTCATCTCCAACGGCCACAACGCCGGCTTCTACGGCGCGATGCGCGCCTGGTGCAACGGCGCGACGATGGCCGCCGTCGCCGAGCAGATCGAGCTCTCCGAGGGCGACCTCGTCCTGACCTTCAACAAAACCATCGACCTGATGCGCCAGGTGCGCGAGATGATCGCCAACGTCTCCCCCGGCCACCCCCTGCGCGAGACGCTCACGACCGCCGAACGCTACGTCAAACGCGACATCGTCGAACAATCGCTCGCCCTCGGCTTCCTCCCAATCGCCAGCGAAGAGGCGCCGCCACCCGCCGACGACACCGCCGACGCGCTGGATGACGAATAGGCCGAAGGAAGCCGTCACGCTCTGATGAGTGAACCCACGTTCACGCGCGAACGCCCGAACCGCCTGCGGCGCTGGCTCCTGAGCGCGCCGACGCGTCTCTATCGGGGCTGGCTAGGAGAGTTATTCCGGCGGCGGCACATCCTGAAGCTGACTACAACCGGCTGGCGCAGTGGGCTTCCTCGCGCGACCCTTGTCAGCTACCTGCCGCTCAATGGCCACTACATCGTTTTCTCGGGTTGGGGAACGCGGGGACACTGGTACCGCAATCTGAGCGCCGATCCGCGCGTCACGATTCAGGTCGGCAGGCGCCGGCTTCCAGCCACCGCCCACCCGGTCCACGATCCGGTTCGACGCCGTGAACTGATGCTGGCAATGCGCGACTTCTCAGACCACTGCGGCCCTCCGCCTGCCCTTCGGCCGCTGCTGCGGCGCCTCTACGACTACGACGCGAGTATCCAACTGGCTGTTGACCACGCCGAAGAGCTGCCAGTCATCGAACTGGCTCCGGATGACGCCGCGACGCTCAGGCACTGACGGCAGCGACAGCTCCCATTCACAAAATCCCTCATCAGCCGCAGCGAAGAACCTCTCCACGTTCGGCGCGCCAGTGGTCAAGACCAAGGAGATCCGTCACTGCGGCTCAGGGCGACAGCAGAACTGGAGCAGTCCTCG
>JBBECJ010000156.1:0-5312 GCA_040881885.1 Thermomicrobiales bacterium
CAGGCTGTCGTGTGTCTGCTCGCGGTCCCATGGACAGCCGTCCGGCTGGCGCAGGCGGGCGGTGATCCACGACAACGCGGCGAACGACGGAGGGCTGTCGAGCGGGTCGTGGGCCGGCACGGCGAGCGAACCAGTTGGATCGGCTGTCGGTAACTCAGCGATGCCGTAAACGGTTTTCAAGCGCGCGGTTGCCAGGTCAACGACCCGTTTTCCATGCCAGTTGAAACTCAACGACGGGACTGTCGCTTCGAGCGGGCACGAGCCGGAGTCGAATGGCGCCCGCTCTTCCGCTTGAGCGAGCAGGAGCGCGTCGATCACTTGAATGCGCGCCGGGAGTACGTCGATCGCGGTGGTCGGCGCAAACTCAACCGTCGTTATCTCAGCCAGCGATATGACGGTCGCGTCACCTGTCCAGCCCGGCCCCGGTACCAAGTAGGCGATGTCCGCGGATTCGGCGCGGCGAGCGACATCCCGCGCGATCTCCGAGTCGACTCTGGCAAGCGAGTCTCGTTCGAAGTCGTCGTCGTACGCATGGTCGATCGTCACTGTCATTGAAGCGTACTGCTCGGCGAGCGATCGGGAACGTGCGACGATCGTCCGACCATCCAGTAGCGAGTCCCAATCCAGATTCAGAGTCCGTCCGTACAGGCCGACGACGAGGATTGGCCGGTGCACGGCTAGCTGCGTTCCGCGACGGCGCGTTCGTCGCCGAGCGTCAGGATCGCCATGAAGGCTTCCTGTGGTATCTCGACGTTGCCGACCATCTTCATGCGCGCCTTGCCCTCCTTCTGCTTCTCGAGCAGTTTGCGCTTGCGGGTGATGTCGCCGCCATAGCACTTCGAGAGCACGTTCTTGCGCATCGCCGCGATCGTCTCGCGCGCGATTACCCGGCTGCCGACCGCCGCCTGGATCGGCACCTCGAACATCTGCCGCGGGATCAGCTTGCGCAGTTGCTGGACGAGCGCGCGGCCACGGAAAAAGGCGTCGGCGCGGTGAGTGATCATCGACAGCGCGTCGACGGGCACGCCGTTGACCAGCACATCCAGCTTGACGAGATCGGCGGCGCGCATGCTGTTGAACGCGTAGTCGAGCGATGCGTAGCCCTGCGTCCGCGACTTGAGCTGGTCGTAGAAATCGACGATCAGCTCGCCAAGCGGCATCCCGAACTTGAGCGAGACGCGGTCCTCGTCCTGGTAATTCATCGAATCAAAGTTGCCGCGCCGGTTCGTGATGAGCTCCATCACCGTCCCAATGTAGCGCGTGGGCGAGATGACGGTGATGTCCATCCACGGCTCTCGAACTTCGTCAATGACACCTGGGTCGGGCAACTCGGACGGGTTGTCAACCAGGATGACATCGCCATTATTCAGTACGACTTCGTATTCAACGCTCGGCGCCGTCGCCAGCAGGTCGAGGTTGTACTCGCGCTCGAGCCGTTCCTGAATGATCTCCATGTGCAGCAGGCCGAGAAAGCCGCAGCGGAAGCCGAAGCCGAGCGCGTCCGATGATTCCGGCTCGAAGACGAGCGACGCGTCATTGAGTTGCAGGCGGTCCAGCGCGTCACGCAACTCAGTGTATTCCTGGTTGTTGACCGGGAAGAAACCGGCAAAGACCATCGGCTTGACCGGCCGGTAGCCCGGAACCGGTTCGGTGGCCGGTCGATCGGCCAGCGTGATCGTGTCGCCCACCTGGCAATCGCGCACAACCTTCAGGCCGGTCGCGATGTAGCCGACCTCTCCGGTTGAGAGCTGGCCAACCGGCGTCATGCTCGGCCGGAAGGCTCCGACCTCGAGCAGTTCCGCCTCCTTGCCGGTCGCCATGATCCTGATCCGCGATCCAGTGTCGAGCGCACCGTCCACGATCTTGACATACGCGATGACGCCCTTGTACGCGTCGTAGTGCGAGTCAAAGATCAGCGCGCGCAGCGGAGCGTTCTCATCACCGGAAGGTGGCGGGATGCGGTCGACCAGCGCCTGCAGGATCTCCGGCACGCCCTGGCCGGCCTTGGCCGAGGCCGGGATGATCTCTTCCGGCAGGAGTCCGATCAGGTCGCTGACTTCCTTCGACACCTTTTCAGGCATCGCGTTCGGCAGGTCTATCTTGTTGATGACGGCGATCAGCGCCAGATCGTTTTCGAGCGCCAGATAAACGTTGGCTATCGTCTGCGCCTCGATGCCCTGGGCGGCGTCAACGACCAGCAGCGCGCCCTCGCAGGCCGCAAGCGAACGGCTGACCTCGTAGGAAAAGTCAACGTGGCCGGGCGTGTCGATCAGATTCAGTTCGTAAAGTTCGCCATCCGCCGCGCAGAACTCCATTCGGACGGCGCGCGCCTTGATCGTGATGCCTTTCTCGCGCTCGAGATCCATCGTGTCGAGCACCTGCTCCATCATCTGACGGCTGGTGATCGTGCCGGTTTGTTCGAGCAGGCGATCCGCCAATGTTGACTTGCCGTGATCCACGTGGGCGATGATGCTGAAGTTGCGAATGTGTTTCTGATCGGCCATCTGTTCTCATTGCATGCTGAAGCGAGCGAGCATCGTTGCCGGCCCGAACGGTAAGTATACCGGAGCCGGAATTTGCCCGACGCCGCCGAACGTTGCGGTTTCCGTATGGAATCCGTAGAATTGCAAGGTTGTCACGTCCGCGATGATCGGGCGTTGTTGTCATGTTCACGCAGTTCGAGGGAGATACGAGCTTTGGCCAATTCCAAGTCCGCCGAGAAGCGCGCCAGGACGAACGAGCGGCGCCGCATTCGAAATCGTCGCTTTCGCTCGTCGAGCCGCACGCTGCTGCGGACTGCCGAGCATACGATCGCCCGTGCCGAAGAAGAAGCCGCTGCCGGCGCCGTCAGAAACGCCGTCAGCATGCTGGACCGCGCCGCCCGGAAGGGCATCATCCACCCGAACAATGCCGCGCGCCGCAAGTCGCGCCTGATGGCTAAGTTCAACAAGCTCAACGCGTCCAGCTAGGATCGCCGGCGGCTCGCTCCACTCCCACGACGAACGACCTCGGCAACTTCCGCGACCAGCGGAACGATCGTTGCCGAGGTGTTGGTTTCCGAGCCGGCCTTCACTGCGGCGTCCGCGTGCCTGACTGCCTCGGCAATAGCGGTCAAGCCCTGTTCGCTGATTCCAGCCGCGGATTTCTGGAGGTTGCCCAACCGGTTCGCGGTTATTCCCGACGCTGACGCCACGGCATCGCGCGGCAACACCTCGGCTCGCTTCACCGTAGCAATTGAGATCGCCTCGCTCCCGATCTGACTCAGCACGCGCTCCGCCGGCTCACCCGACGACAGCACGTTGTCCAGCTCGACCAGCGCGCGTTCGGTTCGTCCGGAGAACGTGTGGTCGTTGAGTCTGAACGCTGTAAACCCACTTCGGTCGGCAACCAGCTCAACGACAATCTGTTCGGTGATGACACCGTCGATCGCGGCGCAGGCCAGCTTTTCGACCTCATTCGCGATCAGTCGCATGTTCGGTGTGTCGTTGGCATAGCGGCCGCCTTGCCAAGAGGTTGGATAGAGGAGGGTAGCCAACTTCTCGACAGCGGCAGGTTCAATTCGAACGCCGTCCCGTTCGGTTCGTTGTTGGATCCAGGCCAGCAACTCCTGATCGAACTTCGCCGCGAACGACTCGGTCTTCCAGCCCAACGCGGTGACCGCTTTGACGAGGAAGTGGGTCTGTGCCAATGAGCCCTCATGCCGCATGATGACGTCGGTCGTCGCAGGCGTGGCTTTCAGCACGTCGTGGAGATCGCCCCACTTCACGCGCCCGCCCGCGTCGCCCGGGTCGTCGTCGCTCGACGCCGCGTCGCCACGCTTCGAAAGCTGGATCGGGTTGCGCAAGACGACGACGCGGCGTCCACCGAAGAATGGCATCGCCTGACAGGCGGACGCGATCTCCGAGATGCTGGAACCCTGCACATCAATGACGGACGTGCTCAGGTTTTGAGCGTCAATCTCGGTCCGCAACGCCGCGACGCGTTCATCGAGCAACAGACCATTCTGTCCGTAGAGCAGGTAGCTCATCGCGCCAGTCCTGAATCAGATGTCAACGTGGGAAAGAAAGGGTGGGTGAGCCGCGCTGACACCGCGTGAGCTAGTTTCGAGCCTGCGATCGCAGGTGGGTACTCGGAGGAGCAATCCCTTGGGATCATCCAAAGGCACCCGAAAACTAGTGACGTTGGCTCGAAACATGTTAGATACACACGGCTGCGTTTCTCGTCTCACCCATTCCCAAGTCTAACAGACTGGCCGTACACCTGCACGGACACGTACACTCGCGACCAGAAGCGCGTCGCATTGAGGTTGGCCTCGGGGGAAGCATCATGATGGATCGGTCCGCTGAAGAGACAGTTGTCGTGACCGGCGTCGGCTGCGTGTCGGCGGTTGGCGTGGGTCGGGACGCGAACTGGGCCACGATTCTCGCCGGCAGGGGCGGCGTCGAACCGATCCACCGCTTCGATGCGTCCGAGTTCCCAGTCCGGATTGCCGCTCAGGTTGGCGAGTTCGAGCCTGCGCGCTACATGGATGCCAAGGACGCTCGCCGCGCTGACCGCTTCATCCAGTTCGCGGTCGCCGCCGCTCGCGAAGCTGTCGATCACGCCGGACTCACCATAACCGAAACCGATTACAACGCTGAACGAACCGGCGTTATCATCGGCACGGCTATGGGAGGCCTGGCGACCTTCGAGGATGGCGTCCGAACGCTGCACACCAAAGGCCCAGGCCGGGTTAGCCCGTTCTTCGTGCCAATGATGTTGCCGGATATGGCGACCGGCATCGTTTCGATCCAGCTCGGCGCGAAAGGACCGAACCTCGCGACCGTCAGCGCCTGCGCCAGCGGCGCCCACGCGATCGGCGAGGCTGCCGCGACGATCCGGCGCGGTGACGCCGATGTCATGCTGGCGGGTGGTTCGGAGGCTCCTGTGACGCCAGCCGGCGTCGCTGGGTTCGCGGCGGCTGGGGCGCTTTCAACCCGCAACGACGACGCTCAGCACGCGAGCCGGCCATTCGACAGGCTTCGCGACGGTTTTGTCCTCGGCGAAGGCTCGGCTGTCCTGGTGCTCGAGTCGTTGACACATGCGCTGGCGCGCGGGGCCACTCCATTGGCGGTCGTCAGCGGTTATGGGACGACCGCCGACGCCTCACACATTGTCCAGCCATCGCCGGGCGGCGAGGGAGCGGCGCGCGCGATGGCGCTCGCGGTTGCTCGCGCCGGACTTGCGCCAACCGACATCTCGTACATCAACGCCCACGGCACGTCGACGCGTCTCAACGACGCCTACGAGACGCTGTCGGTCAAGACCGTCTT
>JBBECJ010000157.1:0-2525 GCA_040881885.1 Thermomicrobiales bacterium
GCTGCACGATGTCGACCGCCTCTCGGCCTTCTTCGACATCATCCACCAGGACCCGATCCTCTCGCGGGTGAAGCTGATCGCCGAGCCGTGGGACGTCGGCGAGGGGGGTTACCAGGTCGGCAACTTCCCGGTGCTGTGGACCGAGTGGAACGGCAAGTACCGCGATTCGGTGCGCGCCTTCTGGAAGGGCGACGTGGGGCAGATGGCCGAGATCGCTTTCCGGCTGACCGGGTCGAGCGACCTCTACCTGAATGACGGCCGCCGCCCGTACGCCAGCATCAACTTCATCACCGCCCACGACGGCTTCACGCTCAACGACCTCGTCTCCTACAACGAGAAGCACAACCTTGCCAACGGCGAGGACAACAACGACGGGACCGACGACAACATCTCCTGGAACCACGGTGTCGAAGGGCCGACCGACGACCCGGAGATTATCGAAGCGCGCGAGCGATCCAAGCGCAACTTCCTGGCGACGCTGCTCTTCTCGCAGGGCGTGCCGATGATCTGCGGCGGCGACGAGATCAGCCGCACCCAGCGCGGCAACAACAACCCCTACTGCCAGGACAACCAGATCTCGTGGTACGACTGGAACCTGGACGAGCGCGAGCTGGCGTTGCTGGACTACACGCGCCGGTTGATCGAATATCGCAAACAGCACCCGATCCTGCATCGTCGCAAGTTCTTCCAGGGGCGCCGCATCCACGGCTCGGACATCCGCGACATCACCTGGTTTCGTCCGGACGGCGAGGAGATGTCCGAGGAGGAATGGGAATCCGGCTGGGTGCGGACGGTCGGCATCCGACTTGGCGGTGAGGCGCTCAACGAGTTCAACGCGGAAGGCGAGCGGATCATCGACGACACGCTGCTGCTGCTGCTCAATGCCCACCACGAGCCGCTCGACTTCGTGATGGTCGCCTCGCGGCCACACTACCGCTGGGAGCGCGTCTTCGACACGGCCTACCCCGACCCGGATTCCGAGCCGGTCCACTACAGAGCCGGCGATCCCTATCACCTCGACGGCCGCTCGCTCGCACTGTTCCGCAGGATTGACGACGAGTAGCTGGCGAGTGCAAAGGAGAAAGTGCTGAGGAGAAAGGAGTTGGTTGGACGGTCAGGAGCAAACTCCTTTCTCCTCAGCACTCGTCACAACTGCGTCTTCGCCTTGATCTCCAGATAGCGGTTGATGAGGCCGGTGGTGAGTTGTTCGGCGGGGGCGTCGATGACGAGGGCGCCGCGCCGTTCGAGGCGGTCGGTGAAGGAGCGGCGCTCGTCGAGCAACCGTTGGGCGATGACCTTTTCGTAGGCGGCGCGTGTGTCGCTTGGCGGGGCGGCGGACAGACGGGTGATGTCGGGGTTGCTGACCATCACGCACAACGGCAGGTGCCGGCGCGCGAGTTGGCCCAGCGAGGCCAGCAGCGGAGCCGGCTCGACCGATTCAGCAACGTCGGTGAAGACGACGATCAGCGAGCGCTTGAGCTGGCGGCGCATCAGGTCATTGAGGGCACGGGTCGGGTCGGCCTCGATCGGCTGAGTGTCAACCTTGTAGAGTGTCTCGAGCAGAAGCTGGAACTGGCGCTGGCCGCGTCCGAGCGGGACGAAGCGCTCGGTCCGATCGGTGAAGACCAGCAGCGCTGTCCTGTCGCCCATCTCCATCGCGACATAGGCGAGCATCAAGGCGGCGTTGACGGCGTAGTCGAGCTTCTGCATGTAGCCTACCGGCGTCCCCATCAACCGGCCTGTGTCGAGGACGACAACCAGGTTCTGGCTGCGCTCGGTCTCGTATTCGACCGTCACCGGCTGGCGACGGCGGGCGGTCGCCTTCCAGTTGATGCGGCGGTAGTCGTCATCCGGCAGGTAGTCGCGCAGCCGCTCGAACTCGGTCCCGCTGCCGAAGCGGCGTGTCCGCCTCAGACCGGCTTCTTCGAGACGGCCGCGCCGCGCCAGCAGATCGTAGCGGGCGATCGCGCGCAGGTTCGGGTAAACGCGGGCGGCGTCGTCGAGCATGAAACGGTGCTGCCAGGCGAGCAGCCCAAGCGGCGAGGCGACGCGCAAGACGATCGCCCCGAACGGATAGTCGCCCCGGCGACGCGGCGAGAGGTAGTAACGGCCAGACCAGCCGCCGCCCGGAGCCAGCGTGCCTTCGAAGAGCGTCCCGTCGTTGGGAATCTCGACCGGCGCCTCGTCGCGCACCCGCAAGGCGCGCGGCGCGCCGGTCAGGCCCGGCGTGTTCCAGCGGACGACGATATCGACCGGGTTTGCTTCGGCGAGCGAGATCCGCGCGTCGTGACGGCGCTCGACCTCGAACTGCCCGGACTTCGGCGAACGGCGTGCGTCGAGAACGCCAACCGCGAGCAGCCCAACCAGGTATGCGAGCGCGACCCACTCAAGACCGGGGACGATCGTCGCCAACACGAGCGGAACGACCAGCCCAAGCCCGGCCCAGAGCAGCCGGCGGGTCGGGGCGAAGCTCAACGACCGGCCCTCCGACAAACCCCTCCCCAACCCCTCCCCTGAAAAGGGAG
>JBBECJ010000157.1:2535-5309 GCA_040881885.1 Thermomicrobiales bacterium
AGGGAGGGGCTATAGATTCTGCGCGGCGAAAAGCCCCTCCCTTTTCAGGGGAGGGGTTGGGGAGGGGTTTGTCGGAAGTATGTTGTGCCATCTAGCGCGGTACCTCGACGCCGGCCAGCATGCGCTGGACGACGAGATCAGGCGTCAGCGCTTCCAGCTCGGCCTCCGGCTTGAGCAGAATCCGATGGCGCAGGACCGGCAGGGCCAGCCGCTTGACATCGTCGGGCAGCACATAGTCGCGGCCATTGAGCGCCGCCAGCACCTTGCTCCCCAGCAGCAGCGCAATCCCGGCCCGTGGGCTGGCGCCGAGCATGACATCACTCGACTGTCGCGTCGCGCGGACGATGCTGGTGATGTAGGCCATCACACCCGCCTCGACCGAGACGGCCTGCCAGCCGGCTCGTAGCGTCGCCAGCGACGGCTCATCGATGACCGGTTCCAGGTTGAGCGCGTCGAGATGGCGGGCGTCGAAACCGCGATGATAGCGGGCCAGAATAGCCTGCTCGACCTCGGCGTCGCCGTAATCGACCAGCAGCTTGAAGAAGAAACGGTCGATCTGCGCCTCCGGCAGCGGGTAGGTGCCCTCGTACTCGATCGGGTTCTGGGTGGCGACTACCATGAACAGATCGGGGAGCTGGTGGCGGGAGCCTTCGAGCGTGACCTGGCGCTCCTCCATCGCCTCGAGTAGCGCCGACTGGGTCTTGGCCGGCGCGCGGTTGATCTCGTCGGCCAACAGGACGTTGGTGAAGATCGGCCCCCGCCGCAGGTTGAAGCTGCCGGTCTGGAGGTCGAAGACGCTCGTGCCGACGATGTCCGACGGCATCAGGTCGGGCGTGAACTGCACACGCGAGAACTCGGCCCGCAGCAGCGCCGCCAACGTCTTCGCCATCAACGTCTTGGCCGTGCCGGGCACGCCTTCCAGCAGCACATGCCCACCCGCCAGCAGGCTGACGAGCAGCAACTCCAACGTCTCCTCCTGGCCGACGACGGCCCGTTCCGCCTCACCCAGGAACCGCTCACGGATGGTCGTCAGTTCGTTCAATGGGTACTCCTTGGTCCTACGTTCCTGTCGTCGCGCGTCTCCGTAGGGGCCGTGCCTCCGTGCCGGCCCGCGCCGTGAGGCGCCTTCTTGATATATGGGCGGCATCCACACGGGCGCAGACGGTTGCGGTCCTTGGCAAGGACGCATGTGCCGAGAAGGCGCCTCACGGTGCGGGCCGGCACGGAGGCACGGCCCCTACGGAGACGCGCGATGTAGGACGTCATCATCATCACGCCCCGCCCATCCGGCGGCTGATCGTGTCTACGTCGCGCATCAATCCAAGCGTCGTGGCCTCGTCGAGCGGCTGGGACGCTTCGAGGCGTTCGAGCGGGGCGGCCAGGTCCGCCGCGTCGGCCTGGCGCTGGCTAAGGGCGGCCACGAACTCACGGGCCGGCTGGTCGGCGCTGATCCGGTAACGTCCGCCGAGGGCGCGCTTGACCTGCGACGCGTAGTTCTGCCGCAGCCAGCTCTCGTGGTGGCCACGACGCAGGAGCGTGCCGAGTGTCGTGACGTACTCGCCGCTCGATCGCCGCGCCCAGCTTGGCGGCGGCGCCAACGCCTTGCCGAAGCGCTTGCCGGAGAACGCCAGCCAGGCGAACGTGAACGCCACCGTCCAGAGCACCGCCCAGCCCCATGGCTCGCGCACCAGACGTTGGGTCAGCGTGCCATACTCGGTCAACCCATGGTGGTACTCATCGAAGACGATCACGCCGCCCGTCGGGACGCCAGCCAGCACGTGCGGCAGATAGGCGGCGTTGTCAGCCCCGCCGACGCCTGCGTTCGAGAGCGGGTAGACGCTCGACAAGACGTGGATACGTCCGCGTCCGTAGCCAGCGACGGCCGCGACCGGCTCGTCGCCAGGAATGCCGGAGCCAAGCAGCGGCGTCCATTCCGCCCCTGGCAGTTCGAGACGCGCCTCCGTGGCGGGCTGAAACGTCAGCAGCGGCGGGTCGAGGAACACCGGCTGAAGCGGAACAGCGTCGTCACGCTCATCCCCGAACAAGCGGACCGAGATATCGAGATTGTCAAGTAGCTGGTTCGGCGTCTCGGCAACCAGCAGCAGCGTTCCGCCGCGATCGACCCAGTCGAGGACACGCGCCGACTCGGCTTCGGACAGGTCGAACGACGGCGCCAGAATGAACAGCGCGTCGATGTCGTCGTTGAGCTGAAACGCGCGGTACTCCAGCGGACGGACATCGTAGCCAAGCTCAGCCAGCCAGATGTAGAGCGCGCGTCCGCCGTCCTCGACGGTGACATGCATCGAGAGGGTCGGCCCTTCGACACCGGACGATTCATTCGATTGGGCGACGATCGCGAGCAACGCCAGCAGCATGACCAGCCCGGCCACGACGAGCAACCCGCGTCCCGGCAGCCTGAACGCCCGATCCATCAGGCCACCTCCCAGGCGCGCTCGGCCAGCGAAGCGAAGGTCGTGTAATCGTCGGACGTGCAGGGCGCGCCGCCGTACCAGACGCGGTCGAAGCGATCGACCAGCGGCGAGAGTTGCTCCAGCAACCCGGCGTCACCCTGCCGTGAGACACGCGCGACGACCTCGCGGTTGGTCAGCGAGCGGTCGAAGCGCAGCCGGCCGGCTTCTTCCCAGCGGATCAACGTCGCCAGGTAGAGCAGCCGCAGGGCGGCGCGATACTCGCCGGCCGCAAAGAGCCGCTCGGCCTCGGCGCGCGCCTCCGCCGACGAGTAGTGCTCCTCGGTGCGGCCCTCAGCCAGCCGT
>JBBECJ010000158.1:0-3903 GCA_040881885.1 Thermomicrobiales bacterium
CGAACGGACGCAATCCGAAGTTCTGAGCAACGTCCCAGATCTCCTCGATCGAGTCAGACAGCAGATCCAGATCCGGATCACGCAACAATTGCATTTGCGGCCCCCTGAACCGCCAGCGCGGCCGGCGCCAGCTTGCCGGCGTCCGGCCCGAAGAAGTGCCGCAACGCCGGATAGACGTCCGCTTTGTCGGCGATCGTGACGGGAATGAACTTCGGCGTCGCGAGTCGTTCCAGCGTCTGCATCAATGTGCTCTGGTGGCTGAAACGTCCCTGGCGGATCTCGCCGTAGCCGAAGACATTCGACTGCGTCAGCAGCTCGGTCGCCAGCTTCAGGCATTGCTCGTTGTCGCTTGGCCAGTTGTCGCCGTCGGAGAAGTGGAATGGGTAGATGTTCCAGTCAGCCGGGCGATAGCGTGTTTCGAGCAACTCCAGCGCGAGCTGATAGGCCGACGACGCCTTCGTACCGCCGCTCTCGCCACGCGTGAAGAACTCTTCCTCACTGACTTCTTTCGCCTCGGTGTGATGGGCGACGAAGCTGATCTGGACGTTGTCGTAGCGTGTCCGCAGGAAGCGCACCATCCAGTAGTAGAACGCCCGCGAGACGTACTTCTCGAACGCGCCCATCGAGCCGGATACGTCCATCATCGCGATCACGACCGCGTTCGACTCGCGCTCGGTCGAGCGGTCCCAGGTCTTGAAGCGCAGGTCGTCGTTGCGGATGTTGCCGAAGTAGGCGCGACCATCCATGGCGTTGCGCTTCAGGTTCTCCTTGATCGTCCGGCGCTTGTCGAGGTTCGAGAACGGGCCGCTCTTGCGGATGTCGGTGAAGCGCACGGTCGTCGATTCGAGTTCGCGCACGCGCTTCTCTTCGAGGTTGGGCAGCTCCAGATCTTCGAAGATCATCGACGCGAGCTCGTCGATCGTGATCTCGGCCTCGTAGAAGTCAACACCCGGCTGGTCGCCGGCCTCGGGGCCGTTGCCCTTGCCTTTCTGCTTCCCGTACCGCTCAAGGACATCACCGACCTTCGTGTCGCCGTCGCCCTGGCCGACACCGCGCTGGTCGTTGGGGTCGTAGCGGAACTTGTACTGCTCCAGGGTTCGGATCGGCACCCGGACGACCTTCTTGCCGTCCGAGGTGATGATCGACTGCTCGGAGACAATGTCGGCCAGGTTGCCCTTGATCGCCTCCTTGACCTTCTGCTTGTGGCGCGCCTGATCGACGACACCTTTGCGGTGTAGCGACCAGTCATCGCGTGAGAGTGAGACGGAGTGTCGTGTCATGGGGACCACCTGCCTGAGTCCTGTAAGTTCCGGCTGGGAGCTCGGCCGCCAGGCGCTCGCTCCCAGCCTTCAAGGCACTAACGGCTAACGGTTCAACAGCGCGCCGACGTACTTCAGCAGCTCGTTGGCGCAGGTCGGGCAGTAGCCGTGATCGGTGACAAGCCGGTCGGCCACGTCGTTCATGCGCCGCAACTGCTCGGGATCGGGCGTCTTGGACGAGGTCGTGATCTTGACGACATCGCGCAGGTCGGCGAAGAGCTTCTTCTCGATTGCCTCGCGCAACCGCTCGTGGGATGCGTAGTCGAACGTCTGGCCGCGCCGCGCCAGGGACGAGATCCGGATCAGGATCTCCTCGCGGAACTGGCGCTTGCCGTTCTCGTTGACGCCGATCTGTTCCTCGATCGAGCGCATCAGCCGCTCGTCCGGCTCATTCTCTTCCTCGGTCAGCGGGTCGCGCACCTTCGACTTGTTGCAGTAGGCCTCGACGTTGTCGAGGTAGTTGTCGAGCAGCGTCCGCGCCGACTCCTCGTAGGCGTAGACGAACGCCCGCTGGACCTCGCGCTTGGCGTACTCGTCGTACTCGCGCCGCGCCTCGCCGATGTGGTTCAGCAGCCGCTCGCGCTGGTCAGGCGAGATAGACGTGTGCTGCTCCAGCCCGTCGCGCATCGAGCGCAACGCGTCGAGCGCGTTGATGCAGGAGACGCCGTCACGCACCAGCGCCGTCGAAATGCGGTTGATCACGTAGCGCGGCGAGATGCCGTCCATCCCCTCGCGCTCGGTCTCATCCTGCAGCTCGCGGACGTCTTTCGGCGTGAAGCCGTCAACTGACTGGCCGTCATACAGCTTGAGCTTCTTCATCAGGCTCATGCCGGACTTCTTCGACTCCTCCAGCCGCGAGAGAATTGCGAAGGTCGCCGACGTCTCGAGCGTGCCTGGCGCGATGTGGACATCGCGGACCGCCGACTGCTTGAGCAGCTTCTTGTAGATCTTGACCTCGTCCTGCGTCCGCAGGTTGTACGGCACCTTGACGAGAATGATGCGGTCCTGGAGCGCCTCGCTCTTGCGGTTGCCGACGAACGAGGCGTATTCATGCTCGTTGGTGTGCGAGACAACCACCTCGTCGGCGTAGATCATCGAGAAGCGGCCGGTCTTGATGTTCTGCTCCTGCGACAGCGTCAACAGCACGTAGAGGAAGCGCTCGTCGGTCTTGAGCATCTCGATGAATTCCATGACGCCGCGGTTGGCGATGTTCAATTCGCCGTCAAACCGGTAGCCGCGCGGGTCGCTCTCGGAGCCGACCTCGCCGATCGTCGCCAGGTCGATGCTGCCGACCAGTTCGGAGATGTCCTGCGACTTCGGATCAGACGGCGAGAAGGTGCCGATTCCACAGCGATGCTTCTCGGAGAAGACGATCCGCTCGATCGGCATGTCTTCCATCCGGTTGTCGAACTCATGCTCCAGCCGCCAGCGGCAAACCGGGCAAAGGTCGCCCTCGATGTAGATGCCGTACTCCTTCATCACCTCGGCCCGCAGCGGCTCCGGAACGAGGTGCAGCGGCTCCTCATGCATCGGACAACTCTGAATTGCGTAGACAGCCCCCTCGTCGGTGCGGGTGTGGTTCTCCAGCCCGTGCTTGATCATCGAGACGATCGTCGATTTGCCGCCGCCGACCGGCCCCATCAGCAGCAGGATGCGCTTGCGGACTTCAAGCCGCTGGGCCGCCGACTGGAAATATTCAACGACCTGGGCGAGTGGCTTTTCGATCCCATAGATCTCGTCCTCGAAGAATGGGTAGTGCGGCATGCCGCGTTCGTCAGTGTCGACGCCGGGCGCGACGATCATGCTGTGGATGCGTGCGTGCGAGAGCTGCGAGACGGCCGGGTTCTCACGCACCAGCTCGAAGTAGTCCGCGAAGGTGCCGCTCCATTGCAGGCGTGACTCCTCGGCGCGAAATGTTTGAAGACGATCGAGTAGCTGCATCTGGACCTCCTGCTGATTGAACTCCGCCCGGTCGGGGCGCGAGGGTAAGGAGAAACCGCCCCGCACGCAAAACGAGCGCGACAAAACCTGCGTGCCGGTACGAGCACCGGACCGGTTCAATCAGCAGACCGGATCGGGGGTGCGGTTGAGGTGAATTCCTGACGAACGTGACTCGACGGTTACTTTAATTCCGATGACGTGATGTCACTGGCCGCGCGTTGCGCGGGTCGAGCACAGTCGTGCTGGGCGAGGTCCCGCTCGTTCCCACATCCTTGTGGCCTGTTCCGAGCGAGTTGCGGATAGCGCTAACGCGGAGAGGCCGCGTTCACTCATCCATGAGCGTCTGACCGGCGACGTTGCCGGTGCGGGGAATCCGGCGGTGTACGTACGCTATGGACGTATACTACAGCGAGTGGATTATGTTTGCAAGTCCTACGTTTCGACCTGTTCGAACACTTGCAAACGGTGTGCCACGCCTGTCACGCATTATGATGCGTTTCGGATGCTGGACAAGACCCGCTCGTCCCCATCGACAGTGGTACTTTCGGAACGACGGGCGGGACGAGCCGCGTCAATCAGTAGAGCGTTCGTACTCTATGTAACGTACGTATCGTCCGAGTGGTTGCATCCTGGCATCGATTGT
>JBBECJ010000158.1:4003-5304 GCA_040881885.1 Thermomicrobiales bacterium
CCGCCAGGATCGCCGTCGTGGACTACTGCGCGAGCGCTATCGCCGCGAATGGCATGACCGCTATGCAGCCGGCGGCGGTGCAGCACAGGTTCACGATGTCGTTGTCCACGCCACGTGCGCCGCCCGCGTATACCGTCGCGGCGCCGCACGAATGCACCCGCGCCTCTGTTTCAGCGTCGCATTCCGGGCAATGTCTCCGCTCCTGGACCAGTTCGCCGAGCAGGCTGTCGGCCAGCGATCCCGCCAACCCCGCGACGGCCACTCCCGGCCCAACCCAGATCGCTCGCCGCCAGCCGCCGGTAAGCCCGGCCAGGATTCCCGCCGTCGCCCCGATCGTTCCGGCGCCTGCCAGCGCCGCCAGCAAACCGCGTCGTGTCACCCCGCCCGATGTCCCACGCTGGACGGCCCGGCCGGAGACCAGCAGCCGCGGAACCGATCGCGACCCGCTGCCCAGCTCAGTCGCCCAGGTGTCGGAGGCCGCCGCCGACAGCGCGCCCGCCGCCAGCGACAGGCCAAACACGGCGTCAACCCGGCTGCCCACCAGCGCCCCGGCCGCCGCGACCGCCCCGTTCGCCAGCACCTGCCGCTCATCGCGCCGGCCACCCTTTGCGGCAATGCCGTCCAACCGTCCGGCCCGCGGGAGCGCGCTTGATGACACAAAGAACGTTCCCAGCACGATCACCCCCGGCCATGAGCTGCCGAGCGCGACGCCGGTTCCAACGACGGTCGCCGCTGCCGCTCCACGCCCGTTGAGCGCCTTCGCCCGCCAGCCGGCCGAGCTGATCGCCGCCGAGACCAGCAAGCTCCCGACCAGCCGGCCCCTCACTGGACCGGCTTTACGCGCGGGCGCTGCAGCACGACCAGCTCGTCCTCGCGAATCTCGAACGTCCAGCCGCCAACCATCGCGATCGCCGGAGCGCTGATCTCCGAGAAGTGGATCGTGACCGTCTGCCCGTCCACCTCTTCGTCCTGGGTCGAGTTGAGCGCGAACGGATGGCGTGGGCTGCCAACGATGATCCGCTTGCCCCCCTGACGCTCGCACGCCTCCTCGACCAACCGCGCCGCTTCCGCCTCGTCCAGCACTGTTCCCCCATCCACGATCGACGCATCTCATACCGGAAACGATGCCACAATCACCGAATCGAGCGACGATGAGTGCGGCATTATGTCACGTTGAGAACAGGGTCGGATGCTATACTTCGCCCGGCCCCGTAGCTCAACGGCAGAGCAGCGGACTTTTAATCCGTGGGTTCAGGGTTCGAGTCCCTGCGGGGCCACTTTAACCTCGGAGCAGAGTTGAC
>JBBECJ010000159.1:0-5262 GCA_040881885.1 Thermomicrobiales bacterium
CGGGCGGCGACGAGAGAGATCCTTCGCTTGCGCTCAGGATGACAGGGGACTGGTCGTCTCTACCTCACCAGCAGCCAACCCGGCAAGATCACCGTCGTGGACAACTGAGCTGCAGCGAAGGATCGCTCAGCTTCAGTGACAGGAGCGTGTTAATCGGTAGCGCGCCTCTGTCGTTTCGGCCAAGCGATCCGTCGTTGCGGGAGCCCTCTGAGCACAGGATGACAGGGTGACGTGTGCGGTCCTCGATCACGCCGTGCGTCTGATCGCTGACCGGCTGACCGGCTGACCGGCTGACCACCTAAAAGGGGATTCACGGACCGTGCCAGTTTGCAGGGAAGCACGGTCCGCGAGGGGTGGGGAGGGGATGGGGGTGTCGGTCGTCCGGTGTGGGACCGGAACGACAGGGGATTTGGGAAGCGTCGCCGGCCGATAGCGGCGCCGGGTTCCGGGTCAGGGAGCGTGCCTGACGCGCGTTTGCGTCGGGCCTGGATCGGTCAACCTTGCCGGTGGCCGGCCGTCAAAGGACTCGCCTTCGCGGATCCTTTTCCCGTTCCTGGAGCGGCGGTCCGCCCTCTCCAACGACATTGTCAGAGTAGCACGGATGTTCTAATTCGTCAACAGGTCGGAAGGACAGTTTCCCGCGTACGAATGCGGACAGGCTGCTCCTGCTGGGTCGTGCGTGGACGCGCCGAGGTCAGCTCAACGGCGGTCGGTTCGATGCCTTCGGCGGCGAAGACAATCTCTTCAGCAAATACGGCATCGGACCCGCTGAAGTCACCAATGACACCGGTCGGCATCGGCTCGCTCGTCTGGCGCAGGAAGGCAACCAGTTCGTTGGCCGTCACCCGCCAGTCGCCCAGCCGCTCGTCGAAGCGCCCCGCCAGATGCCCGGTCCGCAGCCAGTAGCGCACCGCCTGCAGATCGTACTGGAGAAAGCGCGCCACCTCCTCGACTGTATAGCCATACAGCGTCGTCGCCTTGCTCGTCCGCCGCGCCAGCACCATCTCTACCCCCAAGGACGTTCCTCAACTCAGAGTGTACGTACACCTGTAGGATAACACAGCGATGACACTGTGTCACGACGCCCAGCGGCGAGTGTCGCTATCCTGCCGCCTCATCCCGCGCCACCTTCGGCCCAAACACATGAACCGCCGCCAGCCCACTCCCAAGCAACCCCAGCGCCAAAGCCAGCGCCCGGTCATTGTCGAACGACGCCTGCGGCCACGTGAGAGCCAGCCATGACGGCAGGTCACTGATGGCGAGCAGTTGGGCCGCCATCGCCAGCGTGACCGGGACGATCCAGCTGAGGCGGCCGCCGACGACAGGCGCGGCCAGCAAAGCGAGGCCGCTCAGGCCGGCCAGGTTGCGCGCCAACGTGCCGCCGTCATCAGGCAGCGTCCACGCCAGAGCTGCCAGCAGCAGCGCCAGCGCGCCAACCGCGATCAGGCCAGCGAGGTAGACGCCGCGCAGCAGCGGCAGCGACAGACTGGCCGTCAGTTCCGTCTCGCCGAAGGCAGAATGGGCGCCGGTCCCGATGACACAGGCAACCACGAGCGGGAAGAGAATCATCGCCGCAGTCATCGCCTCCGGCTCGTGGCCGAACCAGCGTTCCCAGGCGACGGCCAGCAGCGCCGTCAGCGCGATCCCCGCCAAGGCCGGACCCGCCAGCCGCGAACGCAGGAACAGCCAGACCAGCCTCATGGCAGGTCCTCCAGACTCAACAGCCCTTCTCGCAGGTTGACGTAGTTTTCCTCAAGCCATCTGCGCTGTGTGTCTGAATCGAGCGCGCTGAAGCGCGCGGCAGCGGCGTCAATCTCGTTCTGGATCGGATCCCTGATCGTGCCGCCGCTGACGGGGTCGTGCAGCATGATGTCCCATTGCTCGAACGACGCTGCGTCAACCCGTCGGGCAAGCCACCGCGCGATGACGGCCTGTTCCGGCTGGACATGCATCTGCAGGTTCCAGCCCGGTCCCGGCTCAACCGGCGCCTGAACCAGCGCCAGCGCGGCCATCTCAACCCCGCTCGAAATCGGATCGATCGTGAGCGTCCCGTCCGCGTACATGCCGCTCGCGTATGGCAGTTGCTCGGCACGCGCCGGAGCGCCCGGCAACCATCGCAGCGGCTCGATCAGCAGGTCGATCCTGTCCGCCTGCTCATCGAGCAATGATTCGAACGCTGGATGGGCGCAGACCGGAATCGAACGCTCGACACAAACCGGCGTGTACGGCACAAGTTCCGCGCGCTCCCACGGAACCCCGAACTGAAACACGTCGTCGTAGGCGTTCAGCAGCAAGGCAGCCCCGGTAGCCGCCACAACTGCCGAGCATGCCAACCCTGACCAGACTGCAACCCCACGGCGGCGCGCCAGCACGACGCCCGCCAGCGCCAGTCCAGTCAGGCCAACCAGCCAAAGTGACATCGGCAATGGATGGAGCGGCGCAGGCTCGTAGAAGACGGCCTCGGGATTCTGAAAAAGCTGCCGGTCGATCAGCGTCCATGGAGAGAGAAGCGTCACCGAGTCGTCATGAAACCAGCCCGAATTGAGCAGCCCGATCGAAAGGAAGAGCGCGACCGGGACGAGCGGTGGGGCAAGACGGCTCGGGATCAGCGATCCGACAAGGTAGCCAATCGCGGACGCGGCAACGATTGTCAGCAGCCCGATGATGACCGGCGCCAGCGACGGTGTCCCCCAAGCGTTAGCGCGCAACGTCACCATAACGATGAATGCCCCAGCCACGAGATACGCAGCGATGCCCCAGACCAGCGTCCCTCCCCAACCTGACAATTGCCGCCGCGCGGCTGGTAGCGGCGTCGTCGCCAGCAGGTCGCTGACGCCTCGCCGCCTGTCGCGGCCAGCCGCCCAGGCAGCCACGCCGCCCATCAACGGCGCCAGCAGGATCAGCGTCTCGCCGATCTGGGCGCTGTTGTGCCGCCAGAGGGAGACGCCAATCGGCGACATCCGGCTGTCCGCGTACCAACACGCGACGAGAGCCATCAGCGGAAAGAACCAGAGCGCGACACTCCGGCGCGCCTCGATCGTGAAGAGCCGCATCGTCGCCGTCATGACCGCGCTCCGGCCAAGGCACGGCTGTAGCCACGTTCGAGCGGCGAGTCGCCGACCGCGTGCCCCTCGCCAAGCGTCGTCAGCTCCTCCGGCGTGCCGCGAAAGGCGATCCGGCCGGCATTCAGCAGCGCGACTTCCGTGCAAGCCGCCGCGACATCCTCGACCAGGTGCGTGCTGACAATCACTGTCGCGTCAACGCCGATCTCGCGCAGCAGGGCGCGGAAGATCACGCGTTGCTCAGGGTCCAGCCCGGCCGTCGGCTCATCCAGCAACAGCAGGTCCGGCTCGTTGACGATCGCCTGGGCGATCCCGACCCGCCGCAACATCCCGCCCGAGAGCGTCTTCAGCTTGGCCCGCCCGCGCTCCTCAAGCCCAACTCGCGCGACGGCCCGCGCGACAGCCGGCCGCACCTCGTCGTTCGGCATCTCCTTCAGGAGCGCGAAGTACTCGACGAACTCGAAGACGGTGAAGTTCGGGTAGTAGCCCAGGTGTTGCGGCAGGTATCCGAGCCGCCGCCGCAACAGCCGCCGCTCGTGGTCGCGCCCCGGATCGTGACCCAGCAGCCGCAGCCTGCCGGCCTTCGGCGCCACGATCGTCGCCAGCGTCCGCAAGAGCGTCGTCTTACCGGCCCCGTTCGGCCCAAGCAGCCCGAAGACGCCCGTTCCGACCCGCAGGTCAAGCCCATCGAGGACGGTCGTCCGCCCGAACCGCTGCGTCAACCCCTGGACATCGACATTTACCGCCATTCGAGACCTCGACTCCGGTCACCACTCGTCGCATGCAGCGCCAACCCGATACAAACCAATGTTCCAATCAGATAGATGGGCGCCAGCCAGCCGCGCTCGACCGCCGCCGCGAGGTCGCGGGTGTCGGCCGCGTTGGCCAGCACGATCAGCCCCCAGCCGGCCAGCCCGGCCGCGACGCCGACGTTGGCCGAGCGCGCCAGCGTCGCCGCCGCCAGCCCGAGCGCGGCGACCGTCGTCATCGGCAACAGCCAGAGCAACGTCAGCCCGGCCAGCGGCGCCGCCACCAGCGACGCCGCCAGCCCGAAGACGGCATTGACGCCGAAGACGGCCAGCACCCGCGCCAGCAGCACCAGCCGGTCCGGCACGGCCATCGTCTGCGCCAACTCAAACGCCGGATCGACGCCCGGACCATACGCGTAGGCGACCCCCGCCCCGGCCAGCGCCGGCGCCAGCAGCGCCACCCACGGCGTCCCGCCGCCCGATGCCGCCGTCACGACGACCCCAACCGCCAACACAGCCGCGCTCGCCAGCAGCCACGACAGCACCAGTGACGGCGTCGCAACGACCGCCCGCGCCAGCCCCGCCGAATGCAGCAGCCAACCAGCGAAGCGCTCGACCCGCCCAACCGGCGTCGCCATCACCTCACCAGCCACGCCAGCCCAGACACGGCCCAGGTCGAGATCCATTGCCCCCGCCAGCGCTTCGCGGCAGACGGCGCAACCGGCGATGTGGGCCGGATCGTCGGGATGCAGGTTGTGCAAGTCCAGCGTCATGTCCCTTCTTCCTTGCCGAGTACCTCCTGAAGCGTCCGCCGCAGCCGGTAGGCGCGGCTCTTGACCGTCCCAGCCGGGATCTCGAGCGCCCGCGCCACCTCGGCCACCGGCCGATCCTCGACATATAGCAGCCGCAGCAGCTCGCTCTCCTCAAGCCCGAGCGTCGCGACCGCCTGTTGCAGATCGGCGCGGGCGATCGCCGCGTTCGCCGGGTCGCTCGTCTCCGCCGGCCACAACTCCGGCGCGACCCGCCCATGCCTGCGCAGCCACGTCACCGCCTGCCGCCGCGCGATGCCCCACAGCCAGCCGCCGACCTCGCCGCCGCCTGCGTACGACGCCGCCCCGCGCCAGGCCGCGATAAACGTCTCCTGCACGACATCCTCGACAGCGTCGAGCGGCAGCGTCCGCCGCAATCGCCCAGCGATCCACGGCGCATGCCGCTCGAACAGCTCTTTCAGCGCCATCTGATCGCCAGCGCCGACCGCCGCGATCAACTCCTCATCAATCATCACTACCCAGTCTGTCGCAACGAGGACGAGTTTGGTTCACACGCGTTTCTCGCCAGGTTTGAACAGTTTCCCGTCGTTGTTGGCGTTGATGACCCGTGGCTGCGTTGGCTGGGCGGGGAACAGGGCGGGTCTCTTGACGTGTTTGGGTGTCAAGTTGGCCACAACGACC
>JBBECJ010000160.1:0-5207 GCA_040881885.1 Thermomicrobiales bacterium
CGGCATTCAAATCAGCGCGACCTGGGCGCTCGCGCTGGCCGCTCGCCACCGCTGGGCAACGATCGACCGGGCAGCAACCGAAATCGGCGTGGAATACTCCCGCGAATGAGTTACGAGCGTGCATTGTCAAACGAGCAACCCGCCAGCTCGCTGCCGGCAACCGAACCGGTCGCCGGCGATGGGGAACTTTCCGAGCGGTCGATCTCACTTGGCGAACGAATGCGCTCGCCGCGCACGATCGCATCGTTCGTGGTCGCCTTCGCGATCATCCTGGTTGTGTTCTGGCGGCTCGACATCAACTTCAGCGACGTATGGTCGCAGATTCGCCATGCCAACCCGCTCTACCTGGCGCTCGCATTCCTCGCCTACTACGGCTCGTTCCCGATCCGGGCCATGCGCTGGCAGTTGATCCTCACCAACGCCGGCATCAGCCGCAAGGAAGGCTTCGCCGTCCCAGGCATCGTCGGGCTGTCGGAGATCTACGTTCTCTCGTGGTTTGCCAACTGCGTCGTCCCGGCCAAGCTCGGCGACGCCTATCGCGGCTATCTGCTGAAGAAGAACGCCGGTCCATCCTTCTCACGCACGCTCGGCACGATCTTCGCCGAACGCCTCCTGGATGTCGTCGCGCTCGTCGGGCTAATGGTCCTCTCGGGTCTGATCGTCTTCCACGGGACGGTTCCGTCCGGCCTGCGCTGGTGGTTCGTGGCCGGCGCGGCGCTGGTCGCGATCGGCGTTGGAGGACTGGTAGCGCTCTTTACCGTCAGCCACCGCATCGAAAAGCTCTTCCCGGAGCGGTTGCGGCCATACTACAACCGTCTCGCCGATGGCATCATGCGCTCGTTCTCGCGCCAGGGATTTCTCAAGGTTTCCGGCCTGACCGTCATCATCTGGACACTCGAGGGCGCCCGTGTCTTCGCCGGCGCGCATGCGCTTGGGATCGATCTCAGCATCTCTCAGGCCATCTTCATCGCCCTGCTGGCCAGCCTGCTGACCACCTTCCCGTTCACTCCGGCTGGGATGGGTGTTGTCGAGGGCGGAACCGTCTTCGCCCTGCGGCTGTTCGACATCGCGGCAGCCAGCGCGACGGCCGCTGCTTTGCTGGATCGCACGATCGCCAGCTACAGCGTTGTCCTGATCGGTGGCGCGCTCTACTTCGTCACCAAGCGCAAGTAGCGGATGGCCATGACCCGGATCGCGTTCGACGCCACACCGGCTGTTGTCCAACAAGCGGGCGTCGGCCGGTACGCGCGCGAGTTGCTTGCCGCGCTGCTGGAACTTCCCGGCGATGACCAATACCTGGTTGTGAGCGCCGGCGGTGAGCGCGATAATGCTCAACTCCTCAGCGCTCTTCCACCGGGCGCCTGGCGCGAACTGCGGCGACTGCCGCTCAACCCTCGGATGACTACGCTCGCCTGGCAGCGCGCGCGACTGCCGCTACCCATCGAATCACTCGTTGGCGACTTCGATGTCTACCACGGAACCGACTTCGTCGTGCCGCCGTCGCGGCTCCCGCGCGTCGTTACGATCCACGACCTCTCGTTTCTGATCGCTCCCGAGTTCGCCGATCCCGACCTCGTGCGCTACCTGACAAACGCCGTGCCGCGATCCCTGGCGGCGGCGGACATCGTCGTGACGGTCTCCGCGTCTGTCGCCGCCGAGGTAGCGGACGCCTATCCAACAGTTCGCGACAAGCTCGTCGCGGTCCCGAACGGGGTCAGGCTCCCAGCCGATCCGTCTCCGCGCTCGCCACAGATCAGGCCAACCATCCTGACCGTCGGTACGATCGAGCCGCGCAAGAACCTCTCGACGTTGATCCGCGCCATGCCGATCGTTCGCTCCGACTACCCGGACGCGATCCTCCAAATCGCCGGCCGCGTCGGCTGGCGCGCGGCTGACATCGTCGCCGAGATTCGCTCCGCCGAAGCAGCAGGCATCGTTCAATTCATCGAGACACCTGACGACGCGCGACTCGAGACCCTGTACGCTGGAGCAACTCTGGCAGTGTTCCCGTCATGGCATGAAGGGTTTGGGTTGCCGGTGCTCGAGTCTATGGCGCGCGGTTTGCCGGTCGTGGCGAGCGACATCCCGTCCCTGCGGGAGACCGGATCCGACGCCGCCGAATACGCCGCTCCTGGAGATGTCGATTCCATCGCGGGCGCGATCGTGCGCTTCCTCGACAGCGCTCCACTGCGCGACGAGTACGCTGCCCGCGGGATCGCTCGCGCCCAGCGGTACACTTGGCGCGAAACCGCCCGCCGGACGCGGCGCGCCTACCAGCTTGCGACGGGGGGGTAAACGTGACCGACGACGATGCCGTCCTCAATGTCGCACCGCTCCAAAAAGACGACACGACGAAGGGTTGGGCGTCGCGTCACCCCAAACTCTCAATTCTGCTGATCGCAGGCGTCTTCTACATCATCCTGTTCGGGATGTGCGCGTTCGTCTTCGTCCTTCTGCTGCGAGGCTAGCGTGCTTGCCGACTTCCTCTCATCTCCGATCGTGTTGACGGGCCTTGCGTTATGGACGATCGTCGCCGTTGCGCTTGCGGTTCGGGTCGCCGGACGGGTCAGCGCGATCGACGTTGGCGACGACGGCGACTCAGTCAGGCGCATCGCGCGCAACAGCGTGATCCCGATCGCGTCGCAGTTCGTGATCCGCGGGTCGGACCTCGCCGTCGCGATCGTCCTGCTGCGTCTGCTCGGCCCCGAAGGCAACGGTCGCTATGCGATCGCCGTCGTCGTCTGGCTCTACGTCAAGACGCTCTCCGACTTCGGCCTGAGCCTGCTTGCGACGGCGGACATTGCCCGCGACCGGACGAGCGCGGGCCGAGTCGTCGGCGCGACCACGCTGTTGCGACTGCTGGTCCTGGGCCTGAGCGCAACTCCGGTCGGCCTCTACCTAACCGTTGGTCTCACGGGCGACTCACTGTCTGTCGAGAGTGTGCTCGCCATCCTGCTGCTCTACCTCTCAATCATCCCGTCCAGCTACGCGGAGGCGGTCAATTCCGCCCTCAATGGCATTGAGCGGATGGAGATCGGCGCTTGGCTCAACGTCGCGGTCAGCTTCGCCAGGGCGCCGCTGGCCGTCATCCTGGCCAGCTTGCTTGGGGTCGAAGGCGTTGCGCTCGCGGCGCTGGTGACGGCTCTCCTGTCCGCCGAGCTCTACCGGCGGGCAGCCGTTCGTGCCGGCATTGGTCGGACCGTCTGGTCGCTGGGCGGCGCGCAAGCGCGGACGCTCGTGGCGCGCAGTTGGCCGCTACTCGTCAACGCGCTGCTCGTCAATCTCTTCTTCCGCGTCGATGTCTTCATTCTTCAGGCAATCAAAGGCGACGAAGCGCTCGGCGTCTACGACGCCTCGTATAAGCTCGTCAACCTCGTCACGATCATCCCGGCCTACGTCACGCTTGCGATCTTTCCGACGATGGCACAACGCTCCGACGACCCCGCCGCGCTCGACCGGGCACTGCGGATGGCATCCTACTTTCTGGTCTGGATCGCCTGGGGAGTCGTTGCCTGCGCGACGGCGCTGGCTGGCGGAGCGATCCGTGTTGTTGCGGGCGGCGACTACCTGCCCGAAGCGGCAATCTTATTGCGCGTCCTGATCTGGTTCGCCCCGTTCGCGTTCCTCAACGGTGTCATTCAGTACGCGCTGATCGCCTCCGAGCAGCAGCGCAGAATCCTGCCGGCGTTCGTCGTGGCGGTGTCCTTCAACCTCGCGCTTAACGTCGTGTTCATTCCGGCCTATGGCGCCCGGGCAGCAGCCGCCGCGACCGTCGCCACCGAAGTTGTCATCCTGATCGCGTTTGCCGCCGTGACACGTCACTCGCGGGTCCGAGCGGTCACCTGGGACTCGCTCCGTCGTCTCTGGAAGCCAACCCTGGCCGGCGTCGTGGCGTCGGCGATTGCCGCCGTCCTCGTCAACCGTCAGGGCGAGACCGTTGCGACGGTTGCGGCCGTGCTTGCGTTTGCCTCGCTCAGTCTCGCGCTACGCGTCTTCGGAGCCGTCGAGCGCGACATCCTGCGACGGGCCGTCAGACGATCCCCCGCTCGCGCGTAGGGCTCGCCTTGTCCAATCGGCTCGATC
The DNA here is from genome assembly GCA_040881885.1 of Thermomicrobiales bacterium. Lineage (GTDB taxonomy): Bacteria > Chloroflexota > Chloroflexia > Thermomicrobiales > CFX8 > JBBECJ01. Next base: position 4,084 of record JBBECJ010000160.1, read on the forward strand.
GGTGGATACTGCGCCAACCGGTCGGAGGGATTTCACCATCGAGTGAGCGAGAGGGAGCGGCAAACATGCGGATCGTCACCGGCGGAATCGCCCAGGAGACCAATACCTTTCAGTGGGAACCCACCACGCTGGCGGACTTTCAGAAGGGATCGAGCCGGATCGAACGCGGTCAGGAGATCCTCGATCTGGCGCACACCAACCTGATCTACGGAGGTATCGTCAGCGAAGCACAAGCCCAGGGCGTCGAGCTGATCGCGACCACTTACGGTCACGCCGTGCCCGGCGGACGCGTCAGCCGCGAGGCTTTCGAGACGATGCGCGACGAGATCCTCGACGGGATCCGCGCCGCGCTTCCGGTCGATGGCGTCATACTCGGCATCCACGGAGCGATGGCGCTCGAACACAACGACGACGGCGAAGGGCCGCTGATCACCGCCGTCCGCGAACTGGTAGGCCCCGACATTCCGATCGTCGCCCCACTCGACCTGCACACCAACCTATCCGACGAGATGATGGCCGAGGCCAACGCGTTCATCGGATATAAGGAGTACCCCCACATCGACATGCGCGAGACGGGTCAGGCCGCCATGCAACTCCTGATCCGGACGATCAAGGGCGAGGTCAAGCCGGTCATGGCGCATGTCAGGGTGCCGTTGATAGCTCCGAACCAGTCGATGGTGACGACCTGGCAGTCTGCCCTCAAGAAGGTCATCGACCGCGCTGTCGAAATCGAATCCGCGCCGGGCGTCCTCTCGGCGACCGTCCTCGGCGGCTTCCCATTCGCCGACATCCCGTTCGCCGGTGTCGCAACGATCGTCGTCACCGACAGCGACAAAGCCCTCGCCCAACGCTACGCCGACGAGTTGGCCCAGATGTGCTGGGACCTGCGCGATGACTTCACGATCCACCCGACGCCGATCCCCGACGCGATCGCCGAGGCGCTGGCCGGTGAGCCAGGCAGTGTTTATGTCCTGGCCGATATCTCCGACTCCGGCGCCAGCGGCACCGCCGGCGACGGGACCGCCGTCCTCAACGGTTTACTCAAAGCCAACGCCCGCTCTGCCGCCGTCGCCCAGATCATGGACCGCGAGGCGGTCGCCGCCTGCGTCGAGGCAGGCGTCGGC
>JBBECJ010000161.1:0-5185 GCA_040881885.1 Thermomicrobiales bacterium
AGCGCCGTCTCGCCGTCCATCTTCTGCAGGCCGGTCGAGAAGTACTCGCGCGTGACGCCGAACGTTTCAGTTGGATATTGGTCGTCCTTGATCGGCGCCCGCACATCGATGATGACGCCGCCAACCGTGTCGACGATCGTCCGGAACCCCTCAAAGTCAACAGTGACGAAGTAGTGGACGCGGACAGCGAAGTTGGACTCAATCGTCTGCATGACCGCCGACGGACCGCCGCCCTCGTCCTGTTCCTCGCCGATCGGATAGGCGGCGTTCATCTTGTCCCAACGATCGACGACGGGGATGTAGACCAGCAGATCGCGCGGGATGCTCATCATTGCGACATGGTCTGTCGCAGGGTTGATGCGCATGACAATCATGGTGTCCGAGCGGGGCGGCTCCGTGTCACCCTCGCGGTCGTCGATGCCCATCAGCAGGACGTTGAATGGATCCTGGTTGTCCCAGTCCGGCAGTGTGGCTTCAACCTGTTCGGTCGGGACGATTTCGGGCGTGCCTTGCGGGTTGACGGTATATACTGGCCGGTCTGGTGGCTCGACATGCGCTTCGTTGTAGGCCTCGTATGTGATCCGGGCGATGTTCGCTGCCCAGAGGACGGCGCCAATCGCGACGACCGCCACGATGATGCCGACGATGACGAACCAGGTCTTCGAACGCCTGAGCAACGGGCGCGGATCGCGTTCCCGCTCGCCGTTCGCTGTTCGTCGACGGCCGTCTCCATTGCCCCGGCCGCCGCCGCCCGACTTGACGCGACTTCCGACGACTGGCCGTCCGCGGGTCTGGCGGATAGGATTCCGCCGCTCGGACGTGGGTTGCACCACCGGGTAGGCGGCAGTTGCCGCGGCCTGTGGCGCCATCTCAAGCCGGCTGCGGGCGGCGGCCTCTTCCACCGAGCGCGCGTAGTCGGCATAGTCCGTGTTGGCGGATTCGGACGAGTCTGGCTCGACTGCCGGCGGAGGCGTGGACACGCCAGACTCCTGAATGGAATCAGCGGCAGCGGCCTGCGTCAGCGGCGTTGACACGTCCGAAGCGTCGCCCTGGGCAACGTTTTGAGCGCCGGCGTCGATTTCGGGAGCGGCAGTAGGCAACTCGTCGACGCCGGCAACGCCCGCGCTGTCGGGGATCACAAGCGAGGGTTGCTTGTCATCAATGTCAGCAGGCGGATGATCGACGCTTGTCTCCGGCGTCGACGATGTGTCATGGGCGCCACCGGCAGCCGACCGCTGACCGCGCCGCACCTGGTAGGCAGGCGTGCCTCGCTTGCGCGGCGGATTTGAGGACACGCTCAGCCGGCGTTGCTCGGGCATCCGGAACTCCAGTGAGGGTCGGGAGACGGTCTGAGCAGCACCGTGACAGGAGCCTGGCGCTTCGGGTCGTTCGTGCGCCTGAGAGTAGGCTGTTGTGAGATCGTGTAGGAACGCATCAGTTGAGTATAGCAGGCCACTGTTGTTCCACCCTGCCGGCTGGCGCACCGCCGCGATCGACGACGGTCACAGATCGTCCCTTGACGACAAGGCACAGGTCAAGGATACTGTACGTACACATCGGCCTCGTCGCGCAGGCGCGATCGAAGGCGACAGATGCGTCGTTAGTGACAAGGCAGCATCCGCCTCAAGCGTCACGAGGCCGGGTTACGCTTCAGGACGTTGTCGCGACCGAGGCTGGGTGGGTCTCGCGGGCGACATCGCGATCCGAAGGACGATTGCCAATGATCCTGTCCGACCGAGACATTCGCACCGCGATCGATGCCGGCCGTATCCGCATCTCGCCGGAAATTGACCTCGACAAGCATATGGGTTCCTGCTCGGTCGATTTCCGGCTCGGGAACACGTTCATGGTCTTCGAGCACTCGCGCTACTCGTACATCGACCCGCGCCAGCCACAATCGATCGGCGAAGGGATGCGGACGATCGTCGTCACCGACGACGAGCCGTTCATCATGCAGGCCGGCGACTTCGCGCTGGCGTCAACTATTGAGTCGCTGGAGCTGCCAGACGACCTGCTGGGCCGGCTCGAGGGACGCTCGTCGATCGCGCGGCTTGGCATCACGATCCATTCAACGGCGGCCGTCTTCGAGCCAGGCTGGACCGGGACCGCGACGATGGAGCTCTCGAACCTCGGCCGGATGGCGGTCGCGCTCTATCCGGGCATGCGCATCTGCTCGTTCACCTTCCAGCAGCTCTCGTCGCCAGCGATCGTGCCGTACCGGCAGAAGGTTGGCAACAAGTACGCCGGCCAGAACGAACCGCGCGCCAGTCTCCTTTCCGAAGAGGAGCAGGCGCTCTCAGCGTCGAGCAACGGGCTTCTTTCGTAGGTCGTGTGGGTGGAGGCAGGCAGATGGCAACGCGTTGGACTTCGACCACGACCCGGCTCCTGACCAGCCGTGGGCGTCCCAGGCGCCTCGGCAAGGCGCCACGTTCATCCCGCGCCCCGCTGACCGCCCCGCGTCGCAACCAGCGCGCGACCCCGGCCTGGTCACGTCGCGCCGCCTGCGAGCGCCGGCCGATGCGCCGCGTCGCCTGCGGCCCCCGGCGGTTCTAAATCGCGGCGGGTTTCTTCAGCGTTGTGCTGCGTCGTAATCCCCTCCCCTGAACAGACAGCAGCTTTAGACCGCAGGAGTCTGAAAGCCCCTCTCCTCGCAGGGGAGGGGTCTGCGACGCACGTCAACGTATGTCGAGACCATTCCGCAGTAGAATATGGCCATGCGTTGTCATGCGTCTGCCCGGATCGGCGTGCTGCCGAGAGCGGGACGACAGAGGGAGGAACCATGGTCGTCGAAACCAGAACTCGTAGCTTCCAATTGCTGATCGCCGGGAAGGCCGTCGACGCGGCCAGCGGCGAGACGTTCACCGCCTACAACCCGGCCACGAATCAGGCGATCGCACAGGTGGCGAAGGCCGGCAAGGAAGATGTCGATCGGGCTGTCGCGGCGGCCCGGAAAGCGTTCGACGAGGGACCGTGGCCGCGTATGAGCCCGTACGAGCGCGGGCGCGTCATCCAGAAGCTGGCCGACCGCATCCGCGAGCGCGCTGACGAGATCGCCCAGCTAGAAAGCCTGAACTCCGGCAAGCCGATCACCCGCGCGAAGGGCGAGATTCTCGGCAGCGCGATGGTCTTTGACTACTACGCTGGCGCCGGCGACAAGTTCTTCGGCGAAACGATCCCAATGGGGGACAAGGTCCTCAACTTCACGCTGCGTGAGCCGGTGGGCGTCGTCGGCCAGATCGTGCCGTGGAACTTCCCATTCTCGATGGCGTCATGGAAGGTCGCCCCGGCCCTCGCGTCCGGCTGTTGCCTGATCCTCAAGCCGGCCAGCAACACGCCGCTGAGCGCCGTCCTGCTGGGCGAGATCTGCTATGAGGCCGGCGTCCCGGAGGGTGTCGTCAGCGTCCTGCCGGGTCCGGGTGGTGAGATCGGCGAATACATGTCCGCCCACCCGCTGATCGACAAGATCGCCTTCACCGGCGAGACGATCACCGGCGCGCGAATCCTCAAGGCGTCCGCCGACACGATCAAGAAGGTATCGCTGGAGCTCGGCGGAAAGAGCCCCAACATCGTCTTTGCCGACGCCGACCTCAAGAAGGCCGCCGCCGCCGCCGTCCCGGCTGCCTTCGGCAATTCCGGCCAGACCTGCACGGCCCGCACGCGCCTGTTCGTCGGCCAGCAGTCGTATGACACCTTCATGCAGGAGCTGGTAGACCAGACCGAGTCGTACAAGGTCGGCGACCCGCAAGACACGGCGACGCTGATGGGGCCGATGATCTCGGTCGCGCAATACGACCGGGTCGCGTCGTACATCGACATCGGCAAGGGCGAGGGCGCCGAACTCGTCTTCGGCGGCTCGCGTCCATCGACACTCGATGAGGGCCACTTCCTCCAGCCGACGATCTTCGGCCAGGTCTCGAATGATATGCGTATCGCCCGCGAAGAGATCTTCGGCCCGGTTCTCTCGGTCATCCCGTTCGAGAACGAGGAGGACGTTATCCGCCAGGCCAACGCCAACGAGTACGGTCTGGCCGCCTCGGTCTGGACCCAGGACATCAACAAGGCGCTGAGGGTCGCGAAAGGTCTGCGAACCGGAATGGTCGCCGTCAACTCTAACGGCGGCCCTGGCGTCCTCGGCCCGTTCGGTGGCTACAAGAAATCCGGCCTCGGCCGCGAGCTTGGCATGCACGGCATGGAGCTCTACACCGAGGTCAAGAACGTTTACGTGGATCTGAGCTAGCCGTTAGCCGTTAGCCGTCAGCGATCAGCGCTCAGCCTTTGGAGGCCGGGGTGGTAACGCCCCGGCCATTGTCGTGATTGCCAGAGTGTCATGATGCGACGTCGATCAAGCGGCTGGAGGCGTAATGAGCCTGCGACGTGTGGCCGAGCAGCAGTACTTGACGACCGATCCGCTGAAGGCGCGGATCGAGACGCATGTTCGCTACTCGGAGCTGCGGATCGACCTGGACGCACGCTGCTCCGCTGCGTTGCGTCTGAGTGGGACCGAGTCCGTCCTGGATGTCGGATGCGGCCCGGGTGGGTTCGTGTCGTACCTGCGGACGGCGGGGCACGCTGGGAACCTTGTCGGGCTGGACCGATCCGACGCGATGATCGCCGAGGGGTCGTCGCGTGACGCGTCGGTCGAATGGATTGTCGGCGATGCTGGGCGATTGCCGTTCGCGGACGGCAAGTTCGAGCGCGTTTCGGCGCGGCACATGCTCTATTACGTCGATGAAGTCGATGACGCGTTGCGTGAACTGGCGCGAGTAACATCTCATGATGGCGTCTTTCTGGCGACCACGAACGCTGCCCAGACGATGCCGTTGATCGACGGTCTGTATCTCGACCTGTTGCGTGCCTTCGGACTGCCGCCACGCCAGCACGCCGCTGGAGAGTTCCACACAGAGAACGCCGAAGCGCTGCTCAGCGAAGTCTGGCCGCATGTGGACGAGACGATCATCGACAACGCGTTCATCTTTACATCCCCCGAGCCGATCGTGCTCTACGTCGCGAGCCTGCTGCTGTCCGTCGAGGGCGTGGACGAGGCGATGCAGTTGGAGATGATCGCGTGGCTCCGACATGAGGCAGCGTCACGTCTAAGCGCGCTCGGCGGGACATGGCGCGACCCGAAGGTGGTTGGGCTGTATCGATGCTGGCGGTGAGTCCACGCCATGGAATGCGCCCCCAG
>JBBECJ010000162.1:0-5185 GCA_040881885.1 Thermomicrobiales bacterium
TTTTCGGGGGAGGGGTTGGGGAGGGGTTTGGCGGGCGCACGAATCTCACCCAGCCTCCGCCGCGCGTCCCGGATCGTCAGCGGCGTTGGCTGCCAGCCGAGGGCGCGCGCCAGCTCAACCAACGGCGGCACATCGTCCAGCAGCGGCAGCACATCCTGGAGCGGCCCTTCATTAAATGACCCACGGTCGATCGCAACCAGCCGGTCGGCAAAGGGCAGGACCCGGTCGAGCCGGTGTTCGCTGATGACGATCGTCATCCCCAGGTCGCTGTTGAGGCGTTGGACGGCGGACAGGACATCGTGGGCTGCCAGCGGGTCGAGCTGCGAGGTCGGCTCGTCGAGGACGAGCATCGCCGGGCGTGTCGCCAGCGCCGCCGCGATCGCCACCCGCTGCCGCTCGCCGCCGGAGAGGGTCGCGACCTCGCGCCCGCGCAGGTGGTTGATGCCGAGCAGGTCGAGCGTCTCCTCCAGCCGGACGCGCATCGTCTGCCGATCGTAGCCGAGGTTCTCCATCCCGAAAACGATCTCGTCCTCGACGCGATCGGTCACGAACTGCGCCTCCGGGTCCTGGAAGACCATCCCGACCTCGCGCGCCAGATCGCGCGGGCCGGCGGCGCGGGTGTTGACGCCCAGCACCGAAACATCGCCGCCGAACATGCCGCCGTGGAAGTGCGGGATCAACCCGTTCAGGCAGCGCAGCAGCGTCGTCTTGCCGGCCCCCGACGGCCCGCTGACGAGCGTGACCGACCCATCCTCGACCGCCCAGGTCACCTCGCGCAACGCATCGCCGGTCGCCTTCGGGAAGCGGTACGACAGCCGCTCGGCGACGACGGCGTTCATGGCTGTGTCCAGAAGATCGGCGCCAGCAGCAGCAGGATGGCTCCCCCGGCCAGCGGCTCGAACGGCGGCGGCGCGAGGCGCGGGAATGGGTCGTACGAGAGTGTCGTGCCGGTCAATGTCAGCAGGCTCCCGAAGACGACGGCCACGCCTACACCCGCGCCGGCCACCGCCAGCGATGCCGTGTTCCAATCGAGTGCCCGGAACCGCGTCCGCCGGTTGCGACGCGGCGCCAGCGTCAGCGCGAGAATGACCGCGCCGGTCATACAAACAAGCCCCAGCGCCAACCGGCCACTCGCGATCGCCAGCAGCGACAGCGTCAGCATCCCGACAGCGCCGAGCAGCGGCCAGCGGCGCGTGGCCGCCTGCTCAGCGGCCGCCGCGCTGGCGCCGAAGCCGCGCGCCTCCAGCGCCTCGGACATCGTCACCGCCCGCTCCAGCCCACTCCCCAGCAGCGGGACGATCAGGCTCCGCGCGTCGCGCAGGCCACGAAAGCGGTGCCCGCGCGAGCGTTGCGCGTCGTAGATGTCGCGCCCGGCGGCGATCGTCTGCGGAACCATCGTCATCGCGATGCTGCCGGCGATCCCCAGTCCCGCGAAGCTGTCCGGCATCAGCCGAATGACGTCTCCCTGGCGGACGGCCGTGTTGAAGGCCGCCGCCGCCAATAGCAGCGTCGCGATCGCCAGCGCCGAGAGAGCGCCGTAGACGAACGCGTTCCAAGTCAGCTTCCCGCCGACGATCGGCAGCGCCTCCGGCAAGGTCGCGAACACCTTGTCCCCAACATGGACGGTCAGGACATTGAAGCCAACCGACAGCAGGGCCAATGTTGAGCCAACCAGCGCGAACAGCCGCCAGGCCCGCGCCGCCCCACTCGCCCTCGGCAGCGACAGGTAGACGACTAACACCACCAGCAGCGACAGCGCCAGGTAGAACGGGTTACGGCTGACGACCGGCACGCAGGCGACACCGACGAACCAGAATAGCCAGGCGAGGGGGTTGATCGACGCGGAGAAACCCCTCCCCCCAACCCCCTCCCCTGCACGGAGAGGGGGAGTCAGATCTACGGTCTCTAGCTCCCCCTCTCCGTGCAGGGGAGGGGGTTGGGAGGAGGGGTTTCTCACGCCGCCCTCCTGCCCCGCGCCCAGACGAACACACCCGCCCCGGCCGCGACCGCCACGAGGCCACCGAACAGCATCAGGTTCGTTACCGACGAGCCTTCCTCAGTCTGGATCACCTCCAGCGGAACCGCCGTCCCATCCGGCTGGACGAGGACAGCCAGCGTCGTCGCGCTGGCGATGAGGGTGAGCGTTGGCGTTGGCGCGCTGGGCGTCGCCGCGCGCGGGCTGGTCGCGGTCGGGCTTGTCTCGCGCGTCGGAGAGGCAGTCAGCCCAACCTGCCCGACGCCGGACGTTGGCGTTGGGCTGGCGGTCGGCGGCGCGGGTGGTGTCACGGTCGCGGTCGGCTCACCGGGCGTGGTGGGAGTAGGGGCCGGTTGGGTGGCCGTCGGAAGTGGCGTGTTGGTTGGCGCGAGCGTCGAAGTGCTGGTTGGCTCAGGGGTGGGCGTTTCGGTCGGCGGCGCGGGCGGGTTGCGGTCGACGCCGTTCATCAGCGCGATCTCATCGATCGTGACCTCCGGCAGGCCGGACTCGCCGGCTGTCCATGACCAGCCGTCGATATCGCCGTCGCCAACGTCGCGGTTCGACACTCCCCGCAGCAGCTCGCGCCAGCCGCCGTCGTTGGCGTAGAAGTGCCAGAAGAAGGCCGGCGTCGTGTACGACTGGCAGAAGCAGTTGTCGGACGGGCAACCCTCGCCATTGATCGAGCAGACGCCCGCGCCAAGCCCGCTGTACGGGGCGATCGTCACCGCCAGCCCGGACCGGTAGAGCAGATCCTCGCTGGTCAGCGTCTCCTCCTCGAACTGGACGTAGGCGTAGATCACCGAGCCGTCGCCGAAGCGTATGACGATGCCGGCCCCGTTCGGGCGCTGGGCGCCCACCGGCAGGATGCCGGCCAGCAGCGTCAGGCAGAGGATAAGGAGCGCGGCGGCCAGCCGCCACGCTCCGCCGCGGCTAACGGTTGATTTCACGCTCAAGCGCTTCCGCCGCCAGCCGGCCGAGCAGGACATCGAAGCGCTCCGGCCACGCGCCCGGATGCCACTCGACGCGGCCCCGCTCGAAGTACTGGACGGTCAGACCACTCTCCTGGAACTCGTCGGTGACGGGATAGCCGAAGACCGGCAGACCGCCGAATTGCTCCCAGAAGGCGGCGAATCCGCCACACAGGTTGTGTCCGGTTGGCTCGTGCCAGGCGCAACCCACTGCCGGTTCGTCGCGTTCCATCTGGTCGCGATTGTTGCGCTGCGCCTCCTGCGTCCCAACCAGCGTCAGCAGCACCTCGTGCTCGGTCCCAGCGTTCTCAGGATGCAACTCGAAGACGGCACGCTCGAAGTACTGCACGCCCTGACCGAAGAAGTCGACCAGTTCAGTCAATGGATAGCCAAAGTTGGCCAGGCCGCCGTGCGTTTCCCAGTAGGCCGCGAACGGCTCGCAGACGTTATGTTGGGTGATCTCGTAGTAGACACAGCCGTCAACCGGCGCGGCCGGCGCGGCGGCGTCGATCAGCGGACTTTCGACCGGCAGCGGATCGTAGGGGAATGCCTTCAGAAGAAGCGCCGGCACGGCCTGAGCCGTCGCCAGCAGCGAGTCGTCGGGGAAGTTCGGCTGAAACTGGAAGGCTCCGCTCTCGTTCTGGAAGTTCAACAACGCCGCCAGCAAATCGCCGTGTTCCAACGTCGCCGGATCGTCGCCGGCCGCGACGAACGCCTGGATCGCCAGCGCCGTCGAGTTGGCGTCGCCGCCCGGATCGCCGACCGAGAACGAGTCGTAGGAGATCGAGCCGTCGCGAGCATTCTGCACCGAGCGCAGGTACTCCAGCCCAGCGTCGATCGCCGTTTCGCCAGCGCCGACCGCGACCAGCGCCTGGATCGCCATCGCCGTCGTGTTCGAGTCGCCGGTGCCGGGTGTCGGGTCGCCGTTGAAGCCCCACGAGCCTTCCGGCGTCTGGGCGACGGCCAGCGCGTCAATCGCCTCGTCCGGGATCGGCGCGCCCTGCGACGCCAGCGCTAGAATGGCCAGCGTGTGGCCAAAGAACGAGTCGCCGTACCAGCCGGTCTCGCCGTTCAGCCCAAGCTCAATGGCGTTGATGAGATCGACACCGCCGGCAGCGCGCGGATTCTCGCCGGTGACATGCAATGCCAGCACCAGCTTGGCCGCCTGGCCAGGGTTGATGCCGTCCTGGCCGGCCGCGCCCAGCAGGTAATCAAGCGCGCTGGCTCCACTCGCCGCGACGACGCGATTGGGATGGATTCCCGCCGCAGCGAAGGCGTAGATGGCGTCGGATGTCACGCCAGGGTGGCTCTCGCCGCCAAAGGCTCCGAATCCCCCATCCTCCAATTGTTGGGTCCGCAGCCAATCAAGCGCGGCATTCGCAGCGTCGGGTTGCGGATCAGCAGCTTGCGCGGGTTGAGTCAGGATCGGGCTGGCGGAGAGTGCCAGCAACACCACGAGGAGCAGGGCAACGGGCAGCGAGCGCCCACGACGGTTGACCACGGGGTCCCCCTCTCGATCCGGCCGCGCCCTGGTCCGGGGCGCGGGCAGCGTTCAGCTGTCAGCCATCAGCCGTCAGCCATCAGCCAGTTCGTCATGTCACGAACAGATCGACACGACACTCAGCAGCATCAGGCTGACGGCTGATGGCTGATGGTTGATGGCTTTTCGCGTTGGTGAGAGGGGAGGGTCGGTTGCCTGACCATCCCAGCTCACTCGTGCGCGAAGCGAACCGGAACGGCAACGGCAGGTGACCTGGCTCCGCGCGTGACGCGCGTTACAGTTGCGGCACAGCACCGGTCTTCCACCGGTTTCCCCCTGTGACCTCGCCCACTGGGCGAGTACCCGCTGCCGGATTCTGGGTTGTCGCGCCGGGTCACCGGCGCTTGCGCTAGTCTGTCACGCGCGCGTGGCCACGTCAACTACAAATGCTCGCTGGAGGAAACTCGCCGTGGCGCAGTTCATCGATGGCAAGCCGTCGCGGCCATTGCGTCGCCCTGATCGTAGACACTATCTCCGCCGAATATCCACGTCGAGCATGGCGAAGGAACGCAACACCGTTATCTTGCCCTCTGTCGATGTTGATAGCGATGTTCGTGCGATCAACGAGGGGCGCGGCATCAGAGAGGGGAACACGATTCATGTCAATGGAAGGTTGTACGGCATCAAGCCGACCGCAGTGTTGCATCCGATATCTGTGACGGGGTTCGTCAGCCTCGACCGAGGAGCGTACAAGGCGGTGGG
>JBBECJ010000163.1:0-5172 GCA_040881885.1 Thermomicrobiales bacterium
GGGCACCCCAGGCGCGGCTGTTCCGACGGATCGATACGTACCTGCACGCCTTGTTCATCTTCGTGCTGGTGCCGGGCGTGCCGTCGGACAACAATCCGGCTGAGCGCAGCGTGCGGCATGAGGTCATCAGTCGCAAGATCAGTGGCGGGACACGCTCAACACAGGGCACCCAGACGCGCATGACGCTGGCGACGCTGTTCGGGACGTGGCGGGCGCAGGGACGCGATCCCTACCAGAGCTGCCTCGCGCTACTCACTTCCCCTCAAACCTGAACAGTTACGATTCGGGACACGGGTATCGGGGACGGAAGACACCGCTCGCAGCCCCGAATCCAGTGTCCCGAATCCCGACCCCCCGTCACGCCTGCGACATACTGCCCTTGGCGCGTTCGATTTCAGCCAGATTGTCGCGGATGACTTTCTCGACGTTCTCGAGCCTTTCCCTGGCGTACTTGTCGATCGCGGACATTGAGCGGTTGGCCTTGTCGCGCGCGTCGCGCAACGAGTCCTCTCCGCGATAGCGCGCCTCGGCCGTCACCCCGTGCTGGCTGACGAGGTATTCAGAGCGCTCCTTGGCCATCGTGATAATTCTGGTTGCCTCGGTTTGCGCGTCGATGATGATCTTCTGCCGCTCCTGAAGCACCCGCCGGGCCTGCTTGACCTCGGTCGGAATGCTGACGCGCAACTGGTCGAGGATCGCCATGAACTCGCCTTCGTCAACCATGATGCGGTTCGAGAGGAGCACCCGTCGCCCTTCCGCGACTTGCGATTCGAGCATGTCAAGCAGTTCCAGCATATCTCTACCGTGCGAATCGTGACCCATGTCGCGCTCGATCCGTCGTTTGCTAAGGGCGTGACGCCCGCTATATGCCGGCCTGGGTTGGCACGAGTAGTCCGCTCCCATCGGAACTGAGCCGCCCTGAGCTGAATCGCACGCTGAGTGCCTCCGCGACGTGCTCCGGGACGAGATCGCCGATATCGCCACCCAATGACGCGACCTCGCGGATGAAGCTGGAGGAGATGAACGAGTGCGCCGAACTGGTCATCAGGCAGACAACCTCCAGCTCAGGCGCCAGATGCTGATACATATGCGCCAGTTTGAATTCATACTCAAAATCTGAAACTGCCCGGAGTCCCCGGACAACGGTTTGCGCCCCCACGCTTCGAGCGTAGTCTACGAGCAGGTTCTGGAACGTGTCAATCTCTATATGCGGAACATCAGTGAGGCTGTGCCGCGCCATCGCGACACGCTCGTCAGTCGTGAACAACGGTCGCTTCGACGAGCGATCGCCGCCGGAATAGACGGCAACGATCAGCCGGTCGAACAGGCGGGCCGCTCGTAGCGCCAAATCGACGTGGCCGTTCGTGATCGGATCGAATGTACCGGGATAGACCCCGACGCGCATCAGTCCCGCCTTACTCCTCGCGCGGCGACTCCGGCTCGCCAGCCGGATCGTCGACCGTTTCCGCACTCAGCACCACATCGAACACCGAGAAGCACGAGTCACCATGACAGCGGCCACGAAGCTTCTGCAACCTGCCAATCCGCTCGGGCAGGTCTACCCGCGGTGAGTGCCCCACCGCCACAATCGTGCCATCCCGTACTGCGTTGGATAATGATAGCGCGTTCAGCGTCTCGATGATGTCCGGATCGGCATACGGCGGGTCGAATATGACCATGTCGTACGGTTCGCGCGCTCCGCGGATCATCGTCAGAACCGGCACGCGATGGATCTTGCCGCGATCCGCGTAGCCCACATGCTCCAGATTCTCGCGAATCGCGCGCACAGCGTGGTTGTCTCGGTCGACGAAGTCGCACCAGCTCGCCCCGCGCGAGAGCGCTTCGATCCCAATCGCTCCCGAGCCGGCGTAGAGATCGAGGACGCGGTCGTACTCGACACCCAGCGACGCGAGAACCGAGAAGAGCGCCTCCTTGATCTTGTCGGCCATTGGCCGGGTTATCCCCTGGCTCTTCGGAGCGCGCAGCTTCCGGCCGCGAGCTTCGCCGCTGACGACGCGCATGGTTCAGCTCACATCCGCGATGGCGGTTTGCCAGAAGGCGTCCACCCGGCCCTTGAGCAGCGCGTGCTTCCCGAGTTCCAGCTTCGGATCTTCGGCCAGCACCCGTTCGGCCGCCATCCGCGCCCGCTCCAGGTCGCGGACATCGGCGAACGAAGCAAGTTCCATCTCCGGCAGGCCACTTTGGCGCTTACCGAGGAAATCGCCTGGCCCGCGCAGATCGAGGTCGATCTGCGCAAGCTTGAATCCGTCCTGCGAGTCGACCATCGCCTGCAACCGTTGCTTGCTCTCGACGCTCGGATCTGTCGAAAGCAGGATGCAGTACGACTTCTCCGAACCACGACCAACCCGTCCTCTGAACTGATGCAGTTGCGATAACCCGAATCGTTCGGCGCCGTCAATCAGCATGACGGTTGCGTTCGGCACATCGATGCCGACCTCGACGACCGACGTTGAGACAAGCACGTCGATCTCGTGATCGCGGAAGGCCAGCATGACGGCGTCCTTCTCGGCCGCCTTCATCCGGCCATGCAGCAGGCCGAGTCGCAGATCGGGGAAGACCTCCGCCTTCAACCGCTCGTGCTCGGCGACGGCGGCTCGGGCGTCAATCGCTTCAGATTCCTCGACGAGTGGGAATACGATGAACGCTTGCCGTCCGTGAGTCACCTGCTCGCGGACGAAGCCGTACGCCCCGGCCCGCTTGGCCTCGGACGCCCAATAGGTCTCGATCGGCTGGCGGCCAGGCGGTAGCTCGTCGAGCGTCGAGACATCCAGGTCGCCGTGCAACGTCAGCGCCAACGTCCTCGGGATCGGCGTCGCCGTCATCACGAGCAGGTCCGGGCTCTCGCCTTTGCCGCGCAGGGTCGCGCGCTGCCGGACACCGAAGCGGTGCTGCTCGTCGATGATGACCAGTCCGAGCCGTCGGAACTCGAGGCCACCCTGGATCAGCGCCTGTGTCCCGACGATGAAGTCGAGTGTGCCATCCGCCGCGCCCTCGTAGATCATCTCGCGCTCGGAGCCGCCGACGCTGCCGGTCAGCATCGCCATCCGTGGCCGCAGATCGGATGGGCCTGCGTCGAAGACCCGGCGCAGGCTTCGCGAGTGCTGCTCGGCCAGCAGCTCGGCCGGCGCCATTAACGCCGCCTGGTAGCCGGCCCGGACCGCCGCCAGCGCCGCCAGCGCCGCGACGATCGTTTTCCCGGAGCCGACATCACCCTGCAACAGCCGCGTCATCGGGCGTGGCGAGGCCATGTCGCTCAGGATCTCGCGGGTGGCACGTTCCTGCGCGCCGGTCATCGCGAATGGAAGCGATTTCGTGAAGCGATCTAACGACTCGTTGTCGATCGCGATTTGTGTTCCGGGCTGCGACTGCCAGTCGAGCTTACGTTGCAGCAGGCCGAGCTGGAGCACCAGGAACTCATCGAACGCCAGCCGGCCACGCGCCGCCTCCAGCCGCCGCTGAGCTTCGGTGGGCGTTTCGCCATCCGGAAAGTGGATCCATTCGGTCGCCTCGGCCAGCCCGATCACGCCCTCCTGGCGGCGCAGATCATCTGGTAGATAGTCCTCAATCAGGCGCGCCGTGCCATCCAGCGCGTGGCGCACGAGCGCGCGCAGCGTCTTCTGGTACAGCCCCTTCGTCAACGGGTAGACCGGGATCATCCGTCCGGTGTTGAGCGTCTCCTGATCGAGGATTTCCCACTCGGGGTTCGACAGGCACAAATTGCCGCGCATCTGCTCGATCCGCCCGCTGAGCGACACCCGGACGCCTGGCCGGAGCTGGCGTTCGATCCACGGATTGAAGAACGTGGCGTGAATCCGCCCTGTTTCATCATTAACGACGACATCGGCGAGTTGCCTGCCGGTCCGCGTCCGCGACGTCTCAATCGAGTGGACAGTCCCCTGGATGGTCGAGATGTGACCGAAGAGCAGACTACCGATCTTCTGGACATTGCTGTAGTCGATGTGCCGGCGCGGGTAAAGCCGCAGCAGATCGCGGACCGTGCGCACGCCGATCTGCTCAAGCAGCTTCGCGCGCCCTTCGGCCACGCCAGGCAGCAAGCGGACCGAGTCGGATAGGCTGCTGACGTTCGACGCTGGCCGTTTCGCCGGAGCCTGGCGCGGCGTCTTTGGAGCTTGAGCCGCCGGACGGCTACTCATTTGCGGGGCGACCGGTCGTCCGACAACAGTCGGGGATTGGGGTGGCGTCACTTCGGCGCGTGGGGCGACAGTTCGAATCTGGTCGACGACCGGGACCGATCCGGGTCGCGATCGCGGGATCAGGCCCTCAATGATTTCGCGTGCCTGGGCAACGCTCGGAGCGCGCTGACCTATCGGCAATTCCGCGTAGTCAGCCAGCAGCGCGTCAAGCTCCTGGATCTGGCGACGCGTCGTCCCATCTGAAGCGTCGAGCAGCAACGCGGTCCGGTCGCCTACGAAGCGCGCAAGGCCAACGGTCGCGCTCGCGTCACGAAATCCTTGCCGCTCCTCGAGCCGCAGGACCTTCTCGATCTGAATGAGCGCATCGCGCGCGGAGCCATCCCGCTGCACAGTCATCCCCGAAGTGTTGGCGAGGGGAGTCGGGCATGTCAACCTCTGTCCTACCGTCGAGCGACGCCTGTTTCGACCTGACCTTCCCAAGTCTCGCAGTGTGACATCTTTCCCGCAATCGATTTGCATGCGACCTTGGGCTAAAGAGCGTGCAGTAAACTGAGGTCAATCGTCGACTACCGTATTCGGAGGGAGCGATTCGATCGATGGCAACCTGGTCAGTGCTCGAACTCATCGACGGGTGGGTCCGCGAGACGAATAGTCCCGAATTAACGTTTGATCGTGACGCCGTTCGATTGTTCCACGATGTGAACCTGCATGGTCAATCCGTCCTCCGCTGGATGCGCGCGGAGGATGGTCGAAAACTTCTCATCTCAGACCTGACCCGTGGGGAAGAGATCTTTCTTCGTCAACGACTCACGGATCCTGGATCCATCGCCCGCCAACCTTCAATCGCGGGTAGCGTGACAGTGCGCCTGCTTAGCCCGGCAGACCTCGACGCAGTTCTCAACGTATTCACCATGCGCCTCGCTGGGACACCGATCGTGCCAGCGTCGGAGTTCTCAGGTCGTTGGGGTGAGTTCATTTATTGGGCAGGGCGCTTTCA
>JBBECJ010000164.1:0-5154 GCA_040881885.1 Thermomicrobiales bacterium
GGGGTCGGACGCACTGGATCTGATCGCGTTGACATTTCTGCTCGTGATCGCGCTGCGTTTCGTCGGACGCAACCGCGAGCTGTATGTCATGTCGCGTCTCGGTCAGAAGATCGTCTATGACATGCGTTCGGCGATGTTCCGCCACATTCAAAAGGTCGGCGTGCGCTACATCGATCGGCGTGGCGTCGGTTCGATCATGTCACGCCTGCAGAACGATGTTTCAGTCATCGACCAGCTCTTCACTGACGGCCTGATCGAGATCCTGTCGCAGTTCGCGGTCCTGATCGGCATCATCATCCTGATGTGGATCACGAACGCCGAGCTTGCGCTGCTTGCGTTCGCTGTCCTGCCGTTCATGGTCGTCCTGATGATCTTCTGGCGCCGGCGGGCGATCGTGACCTACCGTCAGACACGCATCACGATCGCGCGCGTCAACGGCTTTCTGGCTGAAAACATCGCCGGCGTGCGCGTCATCCAGTCCTTCACGCGCGAGCCGATTAACCGCGGCCAGTTCCGCGAGATCAACGACGACAACCTCGACGCGAACATCAGCGCCGCGAAGCTGTCGGCATTGCTGTTTCCGTTCGTGACATTCATCGAGGCGCTTGCGACCGCGCTGATTCTTCTCGTCGGTGGCCGATTGGTGCTCGGAGAGGGCGCCTTCACGATCGGTGAGCTGGTCATTTTCGTCGCCCTGATCGCCCGATTTTACGAGCCGATCAACCACTTGGCGCAGGGCTATAACACGATGCAGGCCGCGATGGCGGCCGGCGAGCGCATTTTCGAGATCCTCGATATCGATGTCGAAATCCAGGACAAGCCCGACACGATCGCGCTGCCGCGCATCAATGGCCGTGTCGAGTTCGACCATGTTCGCTTCGGCTACGACGACAAGGAGGTGCTCCACGATATCTCGCTGGAAGTCGCGCCGGGCGAGTCAATCGCGTTCGTTGGCGAGACCGGGGCCGGCAAAACATCCATGATCAACCTGATCTCGCGCTTCTACGATGTCTGGGACGGCGCGATCCGCATCGACGGTTACGACGTTCGGGATGTCACCCAGCGCTCGCTGCGGTCGCAGCTCGGCGTTGTGTTGCAGGACACGTTCCTGTTCGCCGGGACAATCCGCGACAACATCCGCTTCGCGCGGCCCGACGCGACGGATGGGGAGATCATCGATGCTGCCAAGGCGGTCGGCGCGCACGACTTCATCATGAAGCTGACCGGCGGCTACGACGCCGAGGTCCACGAACGTGGCGCCACGCTTTCGGTCGGCCAACGCCAACTGCTCTCGTTCGCGCGGGCGCTGATCGCCAACCCGCGCATCATCATCCTCGACGAGGCGACCTCCAGCGTCGACACCGAGACCGAGCTGGTCATCCAGGCCGCGCTGCGCCGGCTGTTAGCCGGCCGGACATCGTTCATCATCGCCCACCGGCTGTCAACGATCCGCGAGTCCAGCCGAGTCGTCGTCATGGACCAGGGCCGCATCGTCGAGATCGGCAGCCACGACGAGCTGCTTGAGCGACGAGGCATGTACTACAACCTCTACACGATGCAGTTTCGCGCGGAGACACTCGACGCCGCCGACTAACCGTCGTAGGGCCGCGTCACGGCTGCGAACGCTACCAGCCGAGCTGGAGTTGCCTTGACGGGACGTTGGTGATTTCGGCGCGCTCGAAGCGGGGGAGGGGTGCGATCGGGATGTCGAGGCCCGCCAACGCCAGCGCCTCGCTGACGGCCCCAACGGCTGCGTTCGGGGTGTTGTTCTTGTCGGAGAGGTGCGCCAGCCAGATCGCCTGCGTCCGCGATGAGGCAGTTGCCGCCAGCGCCGTCGCGCAGTCGTCGTTACTGAGATGACCGGCGGGTCCCTGGATGCGGCGTTTCAGATGCGGCGGGTAGTGGCTGTTCATCAGCATCCGCACGTCGTAGTTGGCTTCCAGGACGATAATGTCGGCTCCGTCGAGCGCGTCAAGCACCTCGCAGCTGACATATCCCAGATCGGTGAAAATGGCGACGCGCATGCCGTCATGCTCGACCACGAACCCGCATGGCTCGGCGGCATCGTGCGAGACGCCGATGAACGTGACCTCCAGCGTGGAGTCGGCGTAGCGTTGGCCCGACGCGTGCCGATCGAGGCGAAGTGTCGTTCGCAGCGCTCCGTGCGTTCCGTGGGTCGTGATCAGCGGGATGTCAAGCCTGCGTGTGATCGAGGGAATCCCCCTGACATGGTCGCCGTGCTCGTGGCTGACGACAATTCCAGCCAACCGTCCGGCCACGCCGTAGTCGCGGATCGCCGACTGACAGGCGCGGACAGCGACACCGCAGTCGATCAAGAGCGCGATTGTGCCGGTGTCCAGCAGGAAGCCGTTGCCGCTGCTGCCTGAGCCGAGAGAGACAACTCGCATCAGCCGGCTGCCGGTTCGGCGAAAATCGCGCGACCGACCCGAACGATCGTCGCGCCTTCTTCAATTGCGGCCGTGTAGTCGATCGTCATCCCCATCGAAAGCTCATTCAGCGACGCCTCCGGATAGCGGACGCGCATCGCGTCGCGCAGCTCGCGCATCGCGACGAAGACGGGCCGCGCCACTTCAGCGTCCGACCCAAGCGGCGCCATCGTCATGAACCCGCGCAGGTCGAGCGCGGGACACGCGAGTGTGGCCTCGATCAGGGCCGGCAACTCCTCGGCCTGACAACCATGCTTCTGCTGCTCGCGGGCAACGTTGACCTGGATGAGCACTGGCAGCCGTTTCCCAGCCGCCTCGCAACGGCGGTTCAGCTCGATCGCCAGCGGTTCTCGGTCGAGCGAGTGGACGACATCAAAGTGCCCAGGAATGAAGCGCGCCTTGTTAGTTTGTAACGTCCCGATCAGGTGCAGGACCAGATCGTCCGGCAGATCGCCCGCGAACGTTTCCAGTGCGTTCTGAACGCGATTCTCGCCGAAGTGGCGCAACCCAACTGCGTAGGCCTCGTCTACTTCTGAGCGCGTCACCGTCTTTGAAACGCCGACGAGGGTGACGCTGCCAGGCGGGCGGCCCGACCGTCGTTCTGCCGCCTCGACCCGCTCACGGACGGTGTCGAGCCGATCCTGGAGAGTCGACGCGCGCGAGGTTGTGCTCGTCATCCGGGTTTCTCGCTCCGTTTCCTTGGCTCAGGCGGAGAGTAGTTGCGCGATCATCAGGTTGCGCCCAGGCGCCATGCCGATCTGCCGCGTCGCGCGATAGGAAAAGAATCGATCGTGTTCGCAGCGGACGCATTGCGCGCTGTACTCGATCTGCCGGCCGGGCACTCCAGACTGTCGCAAGACTAGCCAGTTCGCCGCCCAGAGATCGAAATGATACCGCGCGCCGGCCTTTACGATGGCGCGATCCTGATCGGTGGTCTTAGCGCCTCTCCAGGCTGCGATGACCTCATCTCCGACTTCGTAGCAGCACGGGCCGATCGACGGGCCGATTCCGGCGACGATATCGGCTGGGTCCGTTCCAAACGCTATCGTCATCGTTCGAACCGCCTCAGCCGCAATACCAGCAATCGTCCCACGCCAGCCTGCGTGCGCCAATCCGATCGCGTGCTGGCGCCGGTCATACAGCAGGATCGGCACGCAATCCGCGACGATCGTGCCCAGCGCCACCGTCGGATCGTTCGTCACCATCGCGTCGGTGGCCGGGAAGCCGTCGAAGGCGGGGAACAATCCGCGTCCTCGATGCTCCGCCGAGACAACCTCCACGCGCGTCCCGTGCGTCTGCCGGCTGATGACGAGGTCGGATATCGCAAATCCAGCCGCCTCGACGAATGCCGCGCGGTTGGCTTCGATGACTCGGTCGTCCGTGTTCGGGCCGTGCCCAAGATCGCCCTCGGCGGCGGCGTCTGGGACGCGCCCGCTCATCGCGTGACGCAGGGGCAACTGGCGGAATCCATCGAATCGGAACGCAACACGCGACCGCGCCATCACGTCGCTCATTCGCTGGTCGCCTCGCTCAGAATGATCTGATCGACGACCAGCTCGACCGGCGCCAGGTCGTCGGTGAAGACCTGCGCGTCGCCGTCGTACTCACGGATGTTGCCGGTTGCGAGCGCCAGTTCCATGACATCATGGATCAGACCGCCTTCAGGAGCGTTCGCGAGGTTGGCCGCGAAGTTGTCAACCTCGGTCGGCTGGTTGGTTCCAACCACGATGCTGTTCGTGAAGCGGTCGACGTCGATAATGTAGACGTTGTTGAAGACAGCCGCCATCGTCGCGGCGATGACATCAACCAGCCGAAAGTCGGTCCGCGTCCTGCCGGCGTTGACGATCGCCACCCCATCGTCGGCTAGGTGGTCACTCACCTCCTGAAAGAACTCTTTGGTCGTCAGGTGAAACGGAATGTACGGCTGTCGGTAGGCGTCGATGCCGATCACGTCATACGTCTTGTCGCTCTTCGTCAACGCGTAGCGGCCATCATCAACGATGACATTCAGGTTCGGCTCATTCATGTCGAAATACTCTCGGCCGATCTCGGCGATTTCGCCGTCAATCTCGACGCCGTCGATTGGAATCGGCCCATACGCCTCGGTGAACTGCTTTGAGACCGTTCCAGCCGCCAGCCCGATCAGCATCAGGCTCTCGACATCTTCCGGAGTCGTGTCCGGGTTGAAGTATGGCCCGACCATGAAGTAATCCCACGGACCGCCGGTCATCCGCCTGTCCGGATTGTAGATCGAATGTGTCGCGTGTCCCTCATTGAGGGCCAGCCGGATCTCACCGTCGCGGTCGATTACCTGTACGTAGTTGTACAGCGTCTCTGTCTCGTAAATCACCCGTCCATACTCGGGAGGTCGGATCAACCCTCCACGGTCGAGAATCGGAATCAACGCCACAACCACGATCAGCCCAACGACGATCAGCACCTCGCGGATCTCGCGGATCGCCAGAAACGCGAGCAACGTCGGGACAAGCAGCCCGAAGGCGAGGATCAGGAAGGTCGCCCTCGTCCCGAAGACGGGGATCAGCAGAAACGTCGGCAGGAAGCTGCCGATGATCGAGCCGACCGTCGAGAGCGCGTAGAGCGATCCGGCCGTGTTGCCGGCCGACCGAACATCGGCGAGCCGCAGTCGCACAGCGAACGGCGAGATGCAGCCCAGCAATGTGATCGGTATCGCGAACAGCAGCATCGT
>JBBECJ010000165.1:0-5150 GCA_040881885.1 Thermomicrobiales bacterium
GTTGCAAGCAGAAGGGATACTCAACGATGGACCTCGACTTTGCAATCGCCCTGTACCCGGGCCAGTGACCGGTTGACGGGCTGGCGCTATCCATGCGATACGGCAGGCGTGAACAGCGAATGGGAACTCGCCAGCCACGATCACCGTACAGGAACGAGCGGCGCGCCGTCGCTCGCGAGTGTCTGGACGACGCTGGCCGGTCAGCGCTGCCATGCAGTCGTCAGCGTCAGGCCGGCGCCGCCCGGGGCACCCTGGATCGTGCTTGTCCACGGCTTCGCCGTCTCAAGCCGCTATATGATCCCGACCGCCGAACGGCTCGCGGGGCGCTACCCGATCTTCGCGCCCGATCTGCCGGGTTACGGCATTAGCGACGAGCCAAAGCATCCGCTCAATCTGCCGGAACTGGCCGACGTTCTGGCGCGCTGGCTTGAAAGGCGCGGAATCGAGCGGGCGATCATGGTCGGCCACTCGTTCGGCTGCCAAATCATTGCCGAGCTGGCGCTGCGTCGGCCCGAGCGGGTCAGCCATGCCGTTATGATCGGCCCAACCGCCGACGCGAGCGCCAGAACGATCCTGCAACACATCTGGCGGCTCGCTCATGACCTGCCATATGAGCCGTTCGCGCTGTGGCTGATCCAAGCGCGCGATTACCTGCGCTTCGGTCCGCGCTGGCAGTGGATGACGGCGCGCTACATGCTGCGCGACCGGATCGAGGACAAGCTGCCGCGGCTGGGGATGCCGGTCCTCGTCGTGCGCGGCGAGCGCGACCCGATCGCGCCGAAGCGCTGGGTCGCGCAATTGGCGCGTCTCGCTCCGTCCGGGACGCTGGCGGTTGTTCCCGGCGCGGGCCATGCGGTGAACTACAGCGCGCCGGACGCGCTGGTTGCTTCGATCGAGCGCTTCGTGAATGACGCCGAGGGGGATCGGGGTGGTTGAGCGGCTGTGGGTCGAGCTGGATGGAGCGCGATTGCACTACCAGCGCGCGGGGTCGGGCGAGCCGGTCATCCTGATCCACGGCCTGTCGGCGTCGAGCCGCTGGTGGTCGCCGAATGTCGGCGCTCTGGCGGAACATTTTGAGGTCTACGTGATCGACCTGATCGGCTTCGGCCGCAGCCGGGGGCGACAGCGCTTCGTCCTCTCCGAGTCAGCGGCGCTGCTCGCGCGCTGGATGGAGGCGGCCGAGATCGAACGCGCCCATGTCGTTGGTCACTCAATGGGCGGCTTCATCGCCGCCCAGCTCGCGGCCGAGTTTCCCGAGAAGGTGTTGCGGCTGGCGCTGGTCGACGCCGCTGTCCCACTGCCCCGCCAGCGACGGCTGGAGCATGTCTCCCACCTGGGACGCGAATTGCGCTACACACCGCTGCGCTTCCTGCCACTGCTGGCGACCGACGCCGTCCGCGCTGGGCCGAAAACCGTCTGGGGAGCCTTCAACCAGATGCTAACGGCGGACATTGAACGGCAACTGGGACAGATCCAGGCCCCAACGTTGCTCGTCTGGGGCGAGCATGACACGCTGGTTCCACCTGCGATCGCCGACCGGCTGGCCGAACTCATCCCGGATATTCGGCGGGTCGTCATCGCCGGCTCGGGCCATAAACCAATGCTCGAACGCCCCACCGAATTCAACCGCGCCGTCATCGAATTCCTCACCGCCGCCGCGAACCCTCCTTAACGACGACTGACACCATCCCCTCGCGTCGTGGCCGTGATCCTTGCCTCGCTGCCGGCCGAGGGCTGGGGCCAGGTCAAGCCGACCGCCGCTGCACGGGTCCATCCACGCTTGGCGCCTATGGCATGCCTCATGCACGCTATCCTTCATCACGATTTTCGGCGTGGCGGGCGGGCGGGCTGACCCACCGATGAACGGGACAGGGAAGGGGCAGGCATGCAGGACGGGCGCAACCGGGTCGTGATCGAAGGGGTATCCCCGGAAATCGACGGCGGGCGCTTTCCGATCAAGCGCGCGGTTGGCGAAGCGGTGGTGGTCGAGGCGGACGCTTACACCGACGGCCACGACGCGATCTCGCTCATGCTGTTGCACCGCCGGGCCAGCGAAGACAGGTGGTCCGAGGTTCCGATGACGCTGCTCGTCAACGACCGCTGGCGGGGCGAGTTTGAGGTCACCGAGCTGGGCCGCGCGTGCTATACGCTGGTTGGCTGGGTCGACCGCTTCAAGACCTGGACGCGCGA
Organism: Thermomicrobiales bacterium; assembly: GCA_040881885.1. Taxonomy (GTDB): domain Bacteria; phylum Chloroflexota; class Chloroflexia; order Thermomicrobiales; family CFX8; genus JBBECJ01. The sequence continues at coordinate 2,191 of JBBECJ010000165.1, forward strand.
TCTGCGCAAGCGGCTCGACGCCGGCCAGGATGTCGAAGTCGATCTGCTGATCGGCGCCGAGTTGATTGAGGACGCGGCCGGCAACGCTTCCGACTCCGACGCCACCGTTCTGCGCGCCGTCGCCACCGAGCTGCGAGCCAACGCTCCGGGGGCGGCCGAGCGCGTGTTCGCGCCCGACATGATCTGGCTGATGGAGCGCCACGCCGAGCGGCGCTTCGCGACGCGCTACGACCGGGAACTGCCGGTGATTGTCGAGCCTGTTCTGGCGCGTTTCTCGACCTGGTATGAACTGTTCCCGCGCTCGGCGTCGCCGGAGCCAGGGCGGCATGGCACGTTCGCCGATGTCGAGGCGCAGATGCCGGAGATCGCGGCGATGGGCTTCGATGTGCTCTACCTGCCGCCGATCCATCCGATTGGGCGCGCGTTCCGCAAGGGCGCCAACAACACGACGGAGGCCGAGCCGGGCGACCCCGGCAGCCCGTGGGCGATTGGCGCCGATGCGGGCGGCCACAAGGCGATCCACCCAGAGCTCGGCACGCTGGAGGAGTTCAAGCGGCTTGTGACCCGCGCCCGCGCGCGCGGGATCGAACTGGCGATGGATATCGCGTTCCAGGCCGCGCCTGACCACCCGTACGTCAAAGAGCATCGGAGTTGGTTCCGCGAGCGCCCGGACGGCACGATCCAGTACGCCGAGAATCCGCCGAAGAAGTATCAGGACATCTACCCGTTCGACTTCGAGTCGGACGACTGGCAGGAGATGTGGGCGGAGTTGAAGAGCGTCTTCGACTACTGGAGCCGGCAGGGCGTGCATGTCTTCCGGGTCGACAACCCGCACACGAAGTCGTTCCCGTTCTGGGAATGGTGCATCGCCGAGGTCAAGGCCGCGTACCCAGAGACGATCTTCCTCTCGGAAGCCTTCACGCGGCCAAAGGTGATGTACCGGCTGGCCAAGGCCGGCTTCACGCAGTCGTACACCTACTTCACCTGGCGCAACACCGTCGCCGAGTTGCGCGAGTACCTGACGGAATTGACCCGGACCGAGGTGGCCGAGTATTTCCGGCCCAACTTCTGGCCGAACACACCCGACATCCTGCCGGAGTACCTTCAATACGGCGGGCGGCCCGCCTTTCTGACCCGGCTGATCCTGGCGGCGACGCTGACGGCCAGTTACGGCATCTACGGCCCGGCCTTCGAGGCGCTTGAGGCGACGCCGCTCGCGCCAGGCCGCGAGGAGTACTGGGAGTCGGAGAAATATGAGATCCGCCACTGGCCAATCGAGCCGCGCCAGCGGATGCGCGAGGTCATTACGATCGTCAACCGCATCCGGCGGGAAAACCCGGCCCTGCAAACCAACCGGACGCTCGCGTTCCACGACGTTGACAACGACCAGCTCATCGCGTATTCCAAGACGACCGACGACGGCCTGAACCTGATCCTGACGGTCGTCAATCTCGACCCGCACCACGTCCAGTCCGGCTGGCTCGCCTTGCCGCTCGACGCGTTCGGGATCGATCCGGCTCAGCCGTTCCAGGTGCACGACCTGCTCGGCGGCGGGCGCTACATGTGGAACGGCAGCCGCAACTTCATCGAGCTCGATCCGCGCGCGATGCCGGGCCACATCTTTCACATTCGGCGGCATATGAAGCGTGAACATGACTTTGATTACTTCATGTGAGTGACGAGGAGAAAGTGCAAAGTGCTCAGGAGAAAGGAGCGAGTACCGAGTGACGAGGCGATTCTCCTTTTTCCTGAGCATTTAGCACTTTCTCCTCGCTGCGCATTACGAAACGAAGGAGCAAACAACCACCATGCCATCGACCAGCGGATTTGCTTTGGAGGACGACCCGCTCTGGTACAAGGACGCTCTGATTTATCAGACGCACATTCGGGCGTTCTTCGACAGCAACGGAGATGGGATCGGTGACTTCGCCGGGTTGACCCAGAAGCTTGATTATTTGCAGGACCTCGGCGTGACGGCGGTCTGGGTGCTGCCGTTTTACCCGTCGCCGCTGAAGGACGATGGCTACGACACGGCCGACTATACCGACGTGAACCCGATGTACGGGAGCCTGCGCGATGTGCGCTTGTTCGTGCGTGAGGCGCACAAGCGCGGATTGCGGATCATCACCGAGCTGGTCTTCAACCACACGTCGGACCAGCACGCCTGGTTCCAGCGCGCCCGTGCTGCCAAGCCGGGCAGCAACCATCGTGATTTCTATGTCTGGAGCGACACGCCCGAGAAGTACACCGACGCGCGGATCATCTTCAAGGACTTCGAGCACTCGAACTGGAGCTACGATAACGTCGCCGGAGCCTACTACTGGCACCGCTTCTACGGCCACCAGCCGGACCTGAACTTCGAGAACCCACGCGTGCATGACGCGCTCTTCAAGGCGCTCGACTTCTGGCTGGCGATGGGCGTCGACGGGCTGCGGCTGGACGCGATCCCCTACCTGTACGAGGAGGAGGGGACCAACTGCGAGAACCTGCCGCAGACGCACGCGTTCCTGAAGAAGGTGCGCGCCTGGATCGACGCGAACTACCAGGACAAGATGCTGCTGGCCGAGGCGAACCAGTGGCCGGAGGACGCCGTCGAATACTTCGGCGCGGGCGACGAGTGCCACATGGCCTTCCACTTCCCAGTCATGCCGCGGCTCTACATGGCGGTCCGGATGGAGGACCGCTATCCAATCATCGACATCCTCGACCAGACGCCTCCGATTCCTGAGAACGCGCAGTGGGCGATGTTCCTGCGCAACCACGACGAGTTGACGCTGGAGATGGTGACCGACGAGGAGCGCGACTACATGTACCGGTCCTATGCCGAGGATCCGGCGGCACGGATCAACCTGGGCATCCGCCGCCGGCTGGCGCCGCTGATGGGCAACAACCGGAGGCGGATCGAACTGATGAAGGGGCTGCTCTTCTCGCTGCCCGGCACGCCGATCATCTACTACGGC
>JBBECJ010000166.1:0-5125 GCA_040881885.1 Thermomicrobiales bacterium
TTTCTGACGGCGCTCGCCACGCTCGCCCACGGCGACATCCGCCTCGATGGCACGAATCGGATGCGCGAACGTCCACTTGCTCCACTGATTGATGGCCTGTCGGAAGTGGGAGTCGATATCCGATCGGAATTCGGCAATGGCTGTCCACCAATCGTCGTCCGTTCTACGGGTTTGCCTGGCGGCACGATCAGGATGCGCGGCGACGTTTCGAGCCAGTACTTCAGCGCGGTGGCGATGGTCCTGCCGTATTCGACGACGACGCTCAAGGTCGAAGTGATCGGTGAACTGGTTTCGAAGCCGTATATCGACATGACGGCCGGGACGATGTCCGCGTTTGGCGTCGAGCTTCACCACGACGACTACCGCCGGCTCTGGGTCACGCCGGGGCAGGGCTATTCGGCGCGTCACTACACGGTTGAGCCGGACGCGTCGGCGGCAAGCTACTTCTTCGCACTGGCGGCGGTCAGCGGCGGAACGATCACCGTCGAGCATCTGCCGCCTGGCTCGCGTCAGGGCGACCTGCGTTTTGTCGACGTGCTCGGACGAATGGGATGCCAGGTCGAACGAGACCGGGACGATGTCACTGTGACGGGGCCATCACAACTGGACGGCATCGAGATTGACATGAACGCGATTTCCGACACGGTTCAGACGTTGGCGGCAATCGCGCCATTTGCGTCCGGGCCTGTCGTGATCCGCAACGTTCGTCACATCCGCGAGAAGGAGACCGACCGGATCGCGGCCGTCGTCGCCGAATTGCGCCGGATGGGCGTCGACATCGACGAACGTGACGATGGGATGATCATTCGCCCATCGACGCCGCAACCCGCGACGATCCGGACTTACGACGACCACCGGATGGCGATGAGCTTCGCGATCACCGCGACTCAGGTGCGCGGAACGACAATCGCTGATCCGGGCTGTGTCGCCAAGACAGTACCTGGGTTCTGGAACTTGCTGTTCCCGTTACTGGGTGAGAACGGCCCGGGATGAAACGCCAGCGCATTCCTACACTCCCGGTGCGTCCCAGGCAACGCGGCTCATACGATTGAGCAGGTAGAGGTCGGCCAGGACGAGGCACATCATCGCTTCGACGACCGGGACGGCGCGCGGAACGACACATGGATCGTGGCGGCCTTCGACGTGAATCGTCTGTGTGTTGCCGTGGATGTCGACCGTTTCCTGGTCGCGGCTGACGGACGAGGTTGGCTTGACAGCGACCCTGGCGACGATCGTCTCGCCGCTCGAGATGCCGCCAAGCGTCCCACCGGCGTGGTTGGAACGCGTTCGGACGCGGCCCGTGTCGTCGAGGTAGAAGGCGTCGTTGTGCTGTGAGCCACACATTGAGACGGCCGCGAATCCGTGCCCGATTTCGACGCCCTTCGTGGCCGGGATGCTCAGCATCGCCTGGCCGATCAGAGCGTCAAGCTTGTCCATCGTCGGCTCGCCGAGTCCGGGAGGGACACCGTCAGCATGCACCTCAACGACGCCCCCGAGGCTGTCCTTCTCGGCCTTCACCTGCTCGATCGCGGCGACCATGCGTTCGGCAGCCTCGGGGTCGGCGGCGCGGACGAGGTTATGGTCGATCGCCGTCCGATCGAATGTCGCCGACTGGATCTCGCCGATCTGGGTCGTGAACGCGAAGACATCGACACCGGCCTCCGTCAGAATGGCGCGGGCGATCGCGCCAGAGGCCACTCGGCCCCAGGTCTCACGCGCGCTGGACCTGCCGCCGCCGCGATGATCGCGGATGCCGTACTTCGTCCAGTAGGTGTAGTCGGCGTGACCGGGACGGAACAAGTCGCGAATGATGTCGTACTTACTCGAATCGGCGTCGGCGTTGTAGGTGATGAGCGATATCGGCGCGCCGGTTGTCCGCCCCTCGAAAACGCCCGAGAGGATCTGGACACGGTCGCCCTCATTTCGCGGCGAGGTTACTTTCGATTGTCCGACACGCCGGCGATCGAGGTCGTGTTGAATCAGCGCGTCGTCGATCGTCACACCCGCCGGACAGCCGTCGATAACGACACCAAGCGCAGGGCCGTGGGACTCGCCCCAGGTCGTGATTCGAAATGCCCGTCCAAACATGCTGCCCATGCCCTACCCCGTCATCCTGGTAACGTCGTCGATCGCGCCGCCATCGGTGCGCCGAGCGTATATTCGATAGTCGTGGGACGCCGCTCGCCGGAACCCGTACGACTCGTACAACTGCTGGCTACGCGTGTTGCGCGCTTGCGTGCTCAATCCAACCCGCCGCGCGCCGGAGCGCGCCAGCGTCATCACCGCCCAGTCGAGCGCCACCTTACCCAACCCCCGGCCCTGAAGGTCGGGCGCGACCGCGATCCGGTCAAGATGGCCCCAGGTCCGGAAACGTGTCGTGCCAGTGTAGGCAACCACCCGGCCTCTCTCGTCGCTGCCGACGTCGATCTGGACGCCGGGCGCGCTGGTGTATTCAAGAAACTCGTCGGCGCTGTTCCACCACAACCACGGAAACGACTGGTGGTCGAGCGCAAGGAGTCCCTCGAACTGTTGATCGTTATGCGGATCAAACCGCTCGAAGCGTAACCCATTCAACCGCGGCGGCGCCGGTCGGATCTTGGCCATTTCGTAAACAACGATGTCTTCGATTGGATCAAGGCCCGCGCCGGCGTAGAACTCGCGCTTGCGGCGCTCGGACTGCTCGGAGGCGACGATCAGCCGGATGCCCTCGGCGGCGCACGCGTCGTTGAACGCCTGGATCAGGTCGATCGCGCCAGCCGTGGCCGCCAATTCGAGGATGGTCGCGATCTCGCGGCGATGTCGCCACGCGCCGCCGATCAGGAACTCTCCGGTCCGCCGGTTGAAGATCGAGATCGGTGGGCCGGCCAAAGCGATCTCGTAAATCTCACGCTGACTGAAGCGACCGTCCCACGGCATCCGCAGCGAACGTACGTCTTCCGGTGTCAGTAGGCGAACGTCGCCCGCAAAGCGGCCCGTGGCGCTTGCGCCGTGGCGGGTGAGCGACGGGTCAGTCATCGATCCAGATATCTTCAAGGGACAGGATTCCAATCGGCGAAACGACGAGTCTGTTCACGTGCGGCTTGACGAGCGTGTAGGAAACGTCGTGAAAGAGCGGGATCAGGACGTTGTCGTCAATAATCAACTGCTGGGCGTCGAGATACAACTGATCGCGCGCTTCAGGATCTGGCTCGACCTCAGCGTCCAGCAACAACCGGTCCACCTCGGCGTTCGAGTAGCCGATGTAGTTGTCGGGGCTGTTGGACAGAAACAACGAGGTCAGAAAGTTGGCCGGGTCCGGGAAGTCAGCGATCCAGGTCAGCGCAAAGGCCGGGAGGGAACGGTCGGTAAGTCTGGCCGAGAACTCTGACCAGTCCAGCTCGATCGCGTCGGCGTCAATGCCGAGGTCTCGCTCCAGCACGACCGTCAGGCTGACCGCGGCGCCGGAGCCGTAAAAGGTCGGAGGCACGTCCAGCTCGCCCGCCGAATCAATCGCCGCCTGACCGGCCTCGAGGTCGTAGTCCGAAATGTCAGCCGGCCACTCGCGATCGAGGATGCCTGGCGGAACAATGCCGGCGGCCAGAACGACCTTGCCGTCCAACGACACTCGCGCGACCTTGGAACGGTCGAACGACGCGACGACCGCTGCCCGCACTGCTGGATCATCGAATGGCTGCGCGTTTGGGTTCATCAGTATGAAGGATGTCGAGAGTTGCGGGACGACTGTCAGATCGGCATGGAGCGGATCGGATTCCGACAACACCCGGTCGATGGAGTAGAACGGAACCTCGGTCGTGTCAATGTCGCCCGACTCGTACAGGTTCAGCGGCTGAAACGCTGCCTGGCCGAGGCGGACGACAACTTCTTCCAGAAGCGGAGCGCCGTCGTAGAACTCGGCGAACGACGCCAGAACGATCGCCGAATCGTCCCATCGCTCCAGGCGGAACGGCCCGCTGCCGTTCGGTTCCCGCCACCAGTCGTCGCCGCTTGCTGAACCGACATCAACGACCTGGGCAGCGTTGCCGGTTAGCTTGTTGAGAAAGGTGGCGGTTGGCGCGTCGAGCGCCATTGTCAGTGTGAGATCGTCAACAATCGTGATTCCTGAAATCGTGTCGGTTTCGCCAGCCAACCGGTCTTCGGCGCCGGCAATGTCGCTCAGGTAGATGGCCGCCGGCAACGCAAAGCCGTCGCCGCCTGCCAGGGCAGGATCGGCGGCCCGGTTGAACGACGCTGCGACCACGCCGGCATTGATCGGCGAGCCGTCGTGAAAGACGGCGTTGGCGCGCAGGTGGAATGTATAGGTGAGGCCGTCGGCGGAGATGACGATCCGCTCGGCGAGGTCCGGCTGCGCCTGCATGTCGTTGTCGAGCCGAACCAGGCCGCGGAAGACTTGGCGTGTGTAGAACGACGACTCGGCGTCGCGGACCAGCGCCGGATCGAGCGTCTCGGGACCGTCGTCCGAACCGGCCATGACGAGTCGCTGGTCGCCGGATACGACAGGCCGCTCCCCCTTCGCCGGCGCGATCAGGACACGTTCTCCGTTGGACTCGACCTCGACTGTCGCGGGCTGGCCCGAGGAAGGACTCGTCGCGCCGGCTGCCGGCGTCAGTTCTCCCAAGCTCAAGGACGGCGGCGTGGCGGTTGGCTGAGACGTCGCTTCGACGACTGGAACAGGTGCTGCCGGTTCGTCATCGTCGATTACTGAGCAGCCGGACACGATACTGGCAATCAGCACGAGCGTGACGAGAAATTTCCAGAATGAACGCACGATTCGCCATCCAGATCGACTTTCCGCCTCTCGCTGTCCAGCGAGGGAGTCATGCGATTGTACCGACTGGCCTTGTCGCCTGCGATGATGCGCCGTTCCAGCAAGTAGTCACAAGCTGGCGTTCGTCGCTAGCCCGCTGATGATCGCGTCAACGACCTGGTCGAGCGAGAGCGCATCAGTCGTCACGACGAGGTCGGCGTGGGCTCGCGCGTAGACAAGGCGCTCCTGCTGAACGTCATAAATCCACTCCGGCCACGCGTCGTCACCGCGCCGGGCGCGCACGGTCAGCAGTGACGTGTCGAGCAAGACCAGCCGGTCAGGGCCGAGGTGTCGCCAGAGTTCCGGAATTCCGGAGTGCTC
>JBBECJ010000167.1:0-5092 GCA_040881885.1 Thermomicrobiales bacterium
TTCCGTGTCAACTCGGTGGACAAGAGAAAGGATGCATGGCGCAGATCCACGCCTAAATCGTTGAAACTGGCATGTGATTGCAACACTCGCGTGCGGGTCTGAAACGCTTCGGTGATGACGCCGGCCTTAGGCTGGCAATCAGGAAGATTTTCGGGCCTGGCGACGTCGAAGGGACGGGTGCACTAATGCGTACCGCTTCAAGCGATCTAATGCTCGCGCCTGAGCAGCTCTGCCACCGACTTGACCCGGAGACGCTCCCGTTTGCGACTACGGCGGAGGTCGAGCCTCTACAGGAGATGATTGGTCAGCCGCGTGCCGTTGATGCCATCTCCTTCGGTCTCAACATCAAGAGTGAGGGTTACAATCTTTTCGTCGCGGGCGCTTCAGGGTCCGGGCGCGAGAGCGCCGTGATTGATGCGCTGCGTCGTATCACGCCAACCATCGATACGCCGTCCGACTGGGTCTATGTCTACAACTTCGAACACGGCGACCGGCCAAACGCGATTCGCCTTCCTGCCGGCCGCGGCCGACAACTCGCGCATGAGATGACCGAGTTCGTCCAGGCTGCACAACGCGAGATTCTGCGGGCCTTCGAGAGCGAGGACTACGAGCGACACCAGCACACGCTGGCGACCGAGATCGCGGAACGTCGAAAGCCCTTGTTTCAGGAATTGACAGCGTTCGCGAAGGAGAAGAACTACGCCGTCGAAATGACGCCGTCTGGGGTCATGAGCATCCCGATCATCAACGGCCAACCGATTCCCGGCGAGATGTATGCAATGCTGCCCGAGCAGCAACGGGATGAGATCGAAGAGCGTGGCGCAGCAGTCCGCCAGCAGGTCGCGAAGACCATGCGACAGGTCTGGCTCATCGAGAAGGAAGCGACTGAGCGCCTGCGCGTGCTCGATCATCAGATGACGGTCGCCGCGATCGACCCATTGCTCGTAAGCCTGAAGGATGAAAACGAGAACCAGCCTGAAGTCCTCACGTATCTGAGCAGCGTCAGGGACGACATCGTCGCGCACTATCAAATGTTTCGCAGCGCTGGTTCCGGATCGGCAATCGAGGGAGAGTCGCCGGCGGCGACGATCGCGAATCTACAAACGATGGGCCGCTCTGACTTCATGGCGCGCTACGAGGTCAACGTGCTGATAGACAACAGCAGCGGCCGCGGTGCGCCGGTTATCATCGAGCGCAACCCCACCTACTACAATCTGATCGGCCGCATGGACTATCACGCCCTGTTCGGAGCGCTGGTCACCGACTTCAGGCAGATCAAACCAGGGGCGCTTCACCGCGCCAACGGCGGTTTCCTGATCCTCCATGCCAGCGAGATCCTGCGGCAGCCATTCGCGTGGGAAGCACTCAAGCGCGCCCTGCTCTACCACGAGGCACGAATTGAGAACCTGAGCGAGTACGTTAGTCCGGCGCCGACCGCGACGTTGCGGCCGGAACCAATCCGGTTGGATCTGAAGGTCGTGCTTGTCGGATCGTCGATGCTCTACCGCCTGCTGTACGCGCTGGACGAAGACTTCCCGGAATTGTTCAAAGTTAAGGCGGACTTTGCGCCGGACATACCGTGGACCGACGAGCATGTACAGGACTTTGCTGCATTCGTCAGCCGCCGTGTGCGCGACCTCGGCCTGTCGCACTTTGACCGAGGCGCTGTCGCTCGCCTGATCGAGCATGCCGCCCGGTTACGACAGCATCAGCGCAAACTTTCGGCACGATTGTCGATCATCGCCGACATCGTCAGCGAGGCCGGTTACTGGGCCGGCGACGGTGGGCACGATGTCGTTTTGGCAACCGATGTCGATCAGGCGATTCGGGCGAAAGAACACCGCGCGAATCTGGTCACAGAGCAGTTAGAAGAACTGATCGAGGACGGCACACTCGCCATCGAAACGAACGGCGAGCGCGTCGGCCAGGTGAACGGCATCGCTGTCATCGATCTCGGTGACTACGCGTTCGGTCGTCCATCGCGCATCAGCGCCCGCGTTGCGCTCGGCGACGGCACGCTGCAGAGTATCGAGCGCGAGATCAAGCTATCCGGTCCGATCCACGCGAAAGGGTTCCTTATCCTCGGCGGCTATCTGGCCGGACAATACGGGCAGGAGCTTCCGCTTGCGATCGGCGCAACCATCACTTTCGAGCAATCGTACGATGAGATCGATGGTGACTCCGCGTCGTCGACCGAACTCTACGTCCTGCTCTCCGCGCTTGCGGGGCTGCCACTCCGGCAGGGTATCGCCGTGACGGGTTCGGTGAACCAGTACGGAGACGTGCAGGCAGTCGGTGGAGTGACGCAGAAGATCGAGGGCTTCTTCGCCGTCTGCAAGGCGCGCGGTTTGACCGGAGATCAGGGAGTCATCATTCCGGCCACCAACGTCCAGAATCTGATGCTCAAGGACGATGTCGTCGCGGCGGTCCGTGCTGGAGAGTTTCACGTCTGGGCCGTGCGAACGATCGACGAGGGCATCGAACTCTTGACCGGGAGGCCAGCCGGCCAACGAGACGAGCATGGCCAATTCCCGGAAGGTTGCGTTCACCGTCTCGTCGAAGAGCGGCTTCGACGCTACGCCGAAGGAATGCGATCGTTCACGACGCACAACGGTGTTGCCAGGCGGCCCCGGAAAACATCTCGATCCTGACGTTCCATCAAGCGCGAGGTCACCCGGCATGCCAGCTGCCAAACGACCGAAGGCGCGCGTACCGCGCGCCTTCGGACACCTGCGACGTTCGTTTGAGCGGCGCCGGGATTACCTGCCGCTGGTCACACCAGACAGCGTCGTTGATCTGTAGCGCAGGCGCGCCGCGATCCCACCACTCTCTGTGAGGAGCGCGTCAGCTGCCGGCCCGTGGACGATCTCGACCGACCCGCCCGACTCCAGTGTCCGCCGGATGGCTTCATCGATGATGTCGTCAAATGGGGCGAGATCGCCGCCGCACGCTGGACAGCAATTGTAGGAGACCGCAACGAGACGGCCACACACGCGGCAGATGCTTCCGTCCGCGTGCAGACCATCCGCGACGGTCAGTTGTTCGATGGATCCTTTCAGCAGCTCGTGCAGCACGGCGTCGCGACCTCCGATCGCGCGCCCTCCGTTCGAAGCCGTCTCGAGCAGGTCCTGCACGAGACGCAACTCGTCGTTGCGTTCGGCGTTGTGGGCAGCATCGATGGAGGCGCGGATGAGTTCCGCATCGCTCTGGAACATCTCGCCTGGAACGCGCGCAGCCACCCGGCGACGCAGTTCGTCAGGCATCAGGTGCAGGAAGCGGTTGAGTGGCTCATCGGGTCCTGCGACGAAGAGACGGGTGAAGGGCTCTCGCCGGTTGAACTCGGTCAGCTCCTCGATCACGGAGCGAAGGTGCTCGTCGACTACATGATCGTGGTGACGCTGGAAATTCGCCTGGGACCACCCACCTTGCTGATGGCGGCCAGGGACCAGGGTCTTCCGAGACCAGGAATCCTCGATCCGCACCTGTGTCAACGCCAGGACGCGTGCAGACTCGCTGTCGACCAGGGCAATAACCATCCGCTCGTTCTCATCGACCAAGTCGACGAGTGGACGGATTCGCGGATAACGGCTGAAGCTCATGTCGTCCGCCACTGGCGTCGGTAATCGATATACGCGCCACAGGCCGATCGGGCGGCAGCTATAGATCACCAGCCCCAGCCCGCTTGGTGGTTCGCTGCTGAGGAACGTGCGGACGCGCTTGGCTTCGCGCGACAGTGTGACATTTCTGTCGTCATCGAGTGTGGCTTTGGTGCGACGAACGAGATCATCGAAGGCGACGATGTCGTCGCGCTGGATCTGTCGCACTGGGGAGAGGTCCAGTTGGACGCTCAGGATTCGTGCCTCGCCGGCGTCGATGCCGGCCAGCATCTGGAGTTCTGCTTGGGTAATCATTCTCTGTTGCTCACTTTCAGTGTGACGTGCAGATCCCTTGCGTCGCACGCGTCGTCGTCACCTCCTATGGCCAACCGTGCACCTGCTGGAACGACGATCAGCGGGAGATCACTGTGCTGAATCAGCCCGGTCGCAATGCTGCCGAGAACCATCCGGCGGGCTCCTCCGCGCCCGCGGGTCGCCATCACAATCAGATCGGCAATCACGTCGTGGGCAACGCGCGGGATTGCGTCGCCCGGGGTCCCAACCCGAACATGTGTCGACACCGGCACGCCAGCACGCTCGCAGTCTCCTACCGCGCTCTTCAGATCGTCGTATGCTGCGCGCTCGAGGTCGTCCATGAGGATCGCATAGGCGTCGGGTCCGAGGTATGACGTGTCCGACGCATAGCCGATATCGCCGACCGATACTGGCACGACCACCTGGAGCAGATGCACGTGCGCGCGGCAGCGACGAGCAAGTTCGAGTGCCAGTGGAAGTGCCGACTCAGAGCGTTGGGAACCGTCCAGCGGCACCAGGATATGGTGGAACGGCTCAGTCAATGGAACCAGCTCGCCACCGACGTTGATGAGCGCGACGGGAACGGTCGCTTTCCTGACGACGGCATCCGCGACACTGCCGATGAGCATCCGCTGCAGGCCGCCGCGACCGTGCGTCGCCATCACGATCATCGTTCCTGGGTCGTGGGCCGCATCGAGGATCGCTTCGGCCGCGCTACCCATCCGGACGGCTGTGCGGTAGCCCGTGCCGGTCGAAAATCGCTCGCCGATCTCCGTCAGATATTGGTCTGCGCTGCCGATCTCAAGATCTTCCTGCTCGGGTACGACGTACAGGTACATGACCCTGGCATCGAAGATACCCGCAAGCATCGTCGCATACGGAATGGCCATCTCCGACTGTGCGGACCGGTCGAGCGGGACGACGATCCGATCGATCATGACTCTCTCCTCTCATGAGACACGTTCATTCGTTGGACTCCGTGCCGTTCGTTGACGCGACCAAAGACCGCCGCGTCAAGCCGGGAGCGAAGCGGTTCAGTCTCCGGTCAGCGTCCAGCCGATCGTGACGTTCACGCTGACAACGGTCTGGCCCGGACTGACCGGGACGACTGCGCCACCATCAGCGGATTCCCCGGCATCACGGGCCGGCGAAGAGCCTGTGACACTCTCAGTGATCGACAT
>JBBECJ010000168.1:0-5032 GCA_040881885.1 Thermomicrobiales bacterium
CCAAAGGCGCGACCGGCCACCTGCTCGGCGCCGCCGGCGCGCTTGAAGGCGCGTACGCTGTCCTGGCCATCCGCGACCAGATCCTGCCTCCGACGATCAACTACGTTGAACCAGACCCGGAATGCGACCTGGACTACATCCCAAACGAGGCGCGTCCCGCCGATGTTCGACACGTCGTCAGCAACTCGCTGGGCTTCGGTGGACATAACGTAGCGCTGGTGTTTTCTAAGGCGGGCACAGAGTAGGTGACAAACAGGACTGTAACCAATCACAATGGCAATGCGGAGGGGCGGACCGGTGTGTCCGCCCCTCCGCATTGGACTATCTCGCTCTAATCCAAATATCCTCTGAGCTTGCGGCTGTAACTTGGGTGACGAAGCTTGCGCAACGCCTTGGCTTCGATCTGACGGATGCGCTCGCGCGTGATGCCGAACTCGCGGCCGACCTCTTCGAGCGTGCGGAAACGGCCGTCCTCGAGGCCGAAGCGCAGAACGACGATCCGCCGCTCGCGTTCGGTCAGCTTGTCGAGCGCGTCGCCGATCTGACCGCGCAGGAGTTGCTGCGAGGCGAGCTCCAACGGCTGCGGCATCGACTCGTCCTCGATGAAGTCGCCGAGGAAGGCATCGCCGTCAAGGCCGACCGGGGCTTCGAGCGACACCGGCAGACGCGAGACTTCAAGCACCTGGCGCACCTTGGTGACTGGAACGTCCATTGCGCGGGAGATTTCTTCGTGGGTCGCTTCGCGTTCGAAGATCTGCTGGAGGCGATGACCGGTCTTCTTGACGCGGTTAATCGTCTCGCCAACGTGGACCGGCAGCCGAATAGTGCGGCTCTGGTCGGAGATGGCGCGGGTGATCGCCTGGCGAATCCACCAGGTCGCGTAGGTGGAGAACTTGAAGCCGCGGTTGTAGTCGAACTTGTCAGTGGCCTTCATCAGGCCGATGTTGCCTTCCTGGATCAGATCCAGGAACGAGAGGCCACGACCGACATACTTCTTGGCAACCGAGACGACCAGCCTCAGGTTGGCCTGAATGAGGTGCGCACGAGCGCGTTCGCCGTCCTCGCGGTCCTCGATCAACTCGAGCCGCTCTACCTCGCTGGTGAACTCGCCGAGCGTCAGCCGCTGGCTGGCGGCCAGGCCACGAACCATCCGTTTGGCGAGCCAGACCTCTTCGTGCATCGTCAGCAGGTCGGTTTCGCCGATCTCCTGCAAGTACAGCCGGACTGAATCAGCGACGCCCTGCGCCAGCGCGTCGGTCGATTCGTCGCGGCTGTCGGGCTTCGCGAATGGATCTGGAGCGATCTCGGTCGGTGTCGGCGCGACCGCTCGATGCCGAGTAAACTGATGACGGCTGGTTAGCGCGCTAGGCGCCGGGGGTTGATCGATGACATCGACCCCATTCTCAAGCAGCGACGTCCAGAACTCGTCGACGGCGGCGATGTCCTCTTCGATTCGCGGAAATGCTTCGAGCACTTCCTCGGAAAGTAGGAATCCCTGATCCTTACCTTTGGCAATCAGGCTCGCTACCACTCTGGTTTTCCCCTCCGCCCAGTTGTCTACAGACGCTGCGACGGCGCGAGGGTAACGCTCATTTGAGGTGGCCGGCGGGCACGACAGGATCTCGGCTACGCCGGTTTAGTGTTCGAGCGTCAGGTTTCTCGTCGATCCGAAGCGGGGGGCGTCTGTAACATGTATTTCGAGCAGTATACGGCAGGTTTACCCATATTTCAACAACCTTTCCTACAGGACATATCCCAGGGCCTGCCGGTTCGGCACGCAGGCTTGGGGCAACGATGATTACACTCGGCGTCGATCCTGGCACGGCGCTGCTCGGCTACGGTCTCGTCCGCGGCGACGAGGACCCGGAGTTGATGACGTTCGGCGTCGTCGAGACCACCAAGCTCGAACAGATGCCGGAGCGCCTCAAGCGCCTCTACGACGCGGTCTGGGAGCTCATTCGAGAGTACGAGCCAGACGTGCTGGCTATCGAGCAGTTGTTCTTCTCCCGCAATGTCACGACGGCGCTGGCTGTTGGCCAGGCGCGCGGTGTCGTCCTGCTGGCAGCGGCGCAACATGGCATGGAAGTCTTCGAGTACAAACCATCCGAGGTGAAGCAGACGATCGCCGGCCATGGCAACGCCGATAAGCAGCAAATGCAGGAGATGGTGCGGATGCTGCTTGGCCTGCGCGAGATCCCAAAGCCTGACGACGCCGCCGACGCGCTCGCCGTCGCGCTCTGCCACGTCCAAATGAGCCGGCTGTCGCGCCGCTTCGGGCTGCCGAGGCGTTGACGATGACACAGCGCAAGATACGCGCAGACGAACTCGTCGTCCAGCAGGGCCTGGCCGACTCGCGTTCGAAGGCCAAAGCGATGATCGTGGCTGGTGACGTGCGCTCGGGTGACCGTCTGGTCCAAAAACCGGCCGAGATGCTGGACGTTGATCTGCCACTGAACTTGCGCGCCAGAATGCCGTTCGTCAGTCGAGGCGGCGTCAAGCTCGACCACGCCCTGACCGAGTTCAGCATTGATGTCTCGGGTGTCGTCGCCGCCGATCTCGGAGCGTCAACCGGTGGCTTTACGGATGTGCTGTTGCAACGTGGCGCTGCGCGCGTATATGCCATCGACGTTGGATACGGACAGCTCGATTATCGGCTACGCACAGACAAACGCGTTGTCGTCATGGAGCGCGTCAACGCCCGGTATCTGGAGACTCTGCCCGAACCGGTTGGTTTCGTTTGCGTCGATGTCTCGTTTATCTCACTGGAGTTGATTTTGCCCGTCGTTGAGCGTCTGCTGATCGCTGGAGGCGATCTCGTGACGCTGATCAAGCCACAATTCGAGGCCGGCAGAGAGGCTGTCGGGCGCGGGGGCGTCGTTCGCGACGATCGGACCCGCAAGGCGGTCGTTAAGCGGGTGATTGAGCTGGCGAATTCGCGCCGACTGGCGATTCAGGGACTTGCGCGCTCGCCGATCACCGGTCCAGCAGGCAACGTTGAGTACCTGGCGTGGTTCCGAAAGGGCGCCGAGCCGTGCGATGCCGGTTCGCTGCTCAAAGTGCTGTTCGGGACGAAGGGTGAAGCTCATGAAGCGTGACCCGTTTTCGGCGATTGAGGCTGCCCTGGCAGGCGCAGACGACGACGGCGACGACCTGCTGGTGCGCGTCGATCATGGGAGGTTTGACCGAACGGGCGTTCCTGAGGTCGTATTCGCGGATGGCAAGTCCGACGACCAGCTCGTCGCGTCGTGCGCGGGCTTGCTCGAACGAGCGCCGCGGGCGGTGGTCTCGCGAATCGACTGCGAGCGCGCCGAGCGGATCGCGCAAATGATCGGCGATGATCTGGTTGTAGTTGCGCGCTATCCGGGACGGACTGTTGTGCTTGCGCTTCGCGACTCCGAGCCGCCGGTCGAAACAGGCTTCGTCGCGATTCTGACGGCCGGAACGTCGGATCTGGCAGTGGCTGGCGAAGCGGCAACCGTCGCTCGCGAGATCGGCTGCCGTGTTGAGATCATCGCCGATGTTGGCGTCGCGGGGCTGCACCGGCTGGTTCAGCCTCTGCGCTGGATCGTTCGCGACCGGGTAGACGCGATCATCGTCGTGGCAGGGATGGATGGCGCGTTGCCGTCAGTCGTCTCTGGACTGGTCGACGTGCCAGTGATCGGGCTGCCGACGTCGGTTGGTTACGGTGTCGCGGCGGGTGGCCATACGGCGCTAATGACGATGCTCTCGACCTGCGCGCCAGGGATGGCCGTCGTCAACATCGACAACGGCGTCGGAGCCGGCGCGACGGCGGCGCTCATCGCGCGCAGGGCGCGTCAGCCGCGCGATTGAACCCGTGACGATGTTCGGCTCGCGATTGCCTCCGCGACCTCAAACGGGTTGATCTCTCTGCGCAGCAATTTGGCGAGCATCGGCGCGACCGACGGATCCTGCAAGGCTAATTCGAGTTGGCCGGCCAGCCAACTACCGGCGAGTCGCACTACCTCGCGCCGGGCGCGTCGCTCGCGACGTGCCTCGCCCTCGCCTGAGGACTCGAGATACGCTCGATGCTTGTCGATCGTGTCGAGCAGTTGCGCGATGTTGTCGCCCGAGACCGCAACAGTTCTGACTATAGGCGGCAGCCAGGGGCCGTGGTCGCCAAGCCGCAGCATGTTGCGCAGGTCACGCACGACACTTTCAGCGCCCTTGATGTCGGACTTGTTGACGACAAGGATGTCGGCAATCTCGAGCACGCCGGCCTTGATCGTCTGGATGCTGTCGCCGAGACCCGGCACCTGCAATAGCAGCGTCGTGTCAGCCAATTCGGCGACATCCACCTCGTCCTGACCGACTCCGACCGTTTCGACGATGATGATGTCAAAGCCGAACGCGTCCAGCAGATGCGTCACGCCGCCGACCGCGATCGAGAGGCCACCCATTTCGCCACGCGTCGCCATCGAGCGGATGTAGACGCCGTCGTCGTCGTAGTTTTCCAGCATCCTGATCCGGTCGCCGAGTGTCGCGCCGCCGGTCAGGGAGCTGGACGGGTCGATCGCGAGGACACCAACCGACTTGCCGCGCCGGCGATACTCGCGAATGACGGCGTTCGTGAGTGTGCTCTTGCCGGCGCCGGGCGGGCCGGTGATGCCGACAACGTATGCGCCGCCGGTGTCGCGGTACAGCTCGGCCATCGCCCGCAGGCCGGCAGGACGCTGGTTTTCAACGTAGGACACGAGCCGGGCCAGTGCCGGTCGCTCACCGTTGCGGAAGCGCTCAATCAACAGGTCAGTCGCGGTCGCCGTCACTCGTCGCCCCGCTGCGGCGCGTGCTCGCGGATGAAGCGCACGGCGGACTCCAATGGCGTGCCCGGCCCGAACACCTCGGCGACGCCGAGCGCCTTGAGTTCATCGACATCACTGTTGGGGATCGTTCCACCGGCCACGACCAGCACATCGGACAATCCGGCCGCTGCAAGCTCGCTGAAGATCCTGGGGAACAGCGCCCGGTGTGCTCCAGACAGGATCGACAGACCAATGACATCGACATCTTCGTC
>JBBECJ010000169.1:0-2819 GCA_040881885.1 Thermomicrobiales bacterium
TAGGTGACTCGCGAAGCGCGTTCCAGCGCCTGATCCAGGTCGGCGAGGATGTCCTCGGGATCTTCGATGCCTATTGAGATGCGCAGCAGTCCCTCGCCGATGCCGATAGCCTCGCGTTCCTCGGGCGTCAGCGCGCGGTGGGAGGACATGGACGGGTAGAGCGACAGCGAGTAGACATCGCCGAGCGAGGTGGCTGGGACGACCATTTTCAGCGCCTCAAGAAAGGCGAACGCCTGCTCGCGGCCGGCGTCGCGAATATCGATCGAGAGCATCCCGCCGTAGCCGCGCTCGCCGAACAGCCGCCTGGCGGTGTCATGGCTGGCGTGGCTGGACAGGCCAGGGTAGTTGACTTTCGTGACGCGCGGGTGGTTCGACAGCCGCTCGGCGACGATGGCGGCGTTCTGGCATTGGCGCTCCATCCGCAGCGGCAGCGTCTTGAGGCCGCGCAGCGCCAGCCAGGCCTCGAACGGGCCGAGGATCGCGCCCGCCATTTTTGCGTAATTCGACAGACGTTCGCGCCGCATAGAAGTCGTCGCGACGACGCCGCCGGTCACGTCGCCGTGGCCGGCGATGTACTTCGTCAGCGAGTGGACGACGAGTTGGACGCCATCGGCGGCGGGTGTGTAGAGGATCGGCGAATTGAACGTCGCGTCAACCAGGACGGCGGCCCTGACTGTCTTCGCGATCTCGACCATGCGCGGCACATCGGTAACGCGCATCAGTGGGTTGGAGATCACCTCGCAGACCATCAGCGCCGGCGAGAGCCGCCCAACGGCGTCCGCGACGGCGGCGACATCCAGCGTATCGACGAACTCGACCGTGCAGCCCCACTCGCGCATGAACGTCGAGAGCATCCCATAGGTTGCGCCATACAGGTCACGCGAGGCGACGATGGCGTCTCCCGGCATGACGCTGGTCATGATCGCGGCGTGGACGGCTGCCATCCCGGACGAGAACGAGACGGCTGACGTTGTCCCCTCCAGGTCGGCGATCGCTGACTCAAGCGCCGTCGTGGTCGGGTTGCCGTAGCGGGTATAGACGTACTTGCCCTCGGCCCCGCCGAGCGCGGCGTCCATGATCTCCAGATCGTCGTAGACGTAGGCCGATCCGGGATAGATCGGCGTGACAACCGGCGTGAACTGCGGCAACTCGGGCCGCTCACCGCTGTGGACGGCCCGGCTGGCCGGCTGCATCCCCTTGACCCTCGTTCTGCTCCGGTCGTTCTGCACAGGTTCCCGCCTCCCGTTCGATTGCCAACCTCTCGAACCCATCCTAACCGCCTCGATCAAGCGCGGCCAGCCCCACAGACTCGATGGAAGCCACCGTCGCCGACGCAATAGGGTACGATCTGTGGAAGATTGTGATGCATGTAACGATGGACGACCAGCCGATGAGCGCGACACCGCACCCGACCGCCGCCGACCGCTTTCTGGGCTGCCTGCTGGGAATGGCGATCGGCGACGCGCTGGGGATGCCGGCAATCGCTCGGACGGCTGCCACGCCGATCACCGGCTACGAGCCACTGCTGGACGCGGACGGCGGCGAGCGGGTCCAGGCCGGCCAGTTCACCTCGCACACGGAACTGGCGCTCTGCCTGGTCGAGACACTCGTCTCGGCCAACGGGTTCATCGACCCCGAGACGGCCGGCTATCGCTTCGTCCAGGTGCTGCGCAGCGAGCATGGTCATCTGCTGGATGAGACATCACGGGCGGCGATTGAGCGCGCCGAGGCGACCGGCGACTATCAGAGCGGGCTGGCCAGCGACGGATCGATCGAGCCAGGGCCGGCGGCGCGGATCGCGCCAATCGGCCTCGTCCACTCGCTGGGACAGGTCAACGCCGAAATGTTCGTGCGCGAGGTGCTGCGCGCGACACTGATCACGCACGCGGCGCCGGACGCCGTCAACGGCGCGCTGGCGCTGGCCTGGGCGATCCATCTGGTTGTCCAGCGCGATGTGCCGCCGGAGATGATCGCCAGCGAGGTCCTGGCGTTCATCGACGAGGACGACACCGCCCGCACATTGCGGATTGCCGCCGAGGCGCTCGTCATCCGCGCGTCCGCGGAGCGCGACGAGGCGATCCTGGCGCGGATTGGCCCCGGCAACACGCTCGCCGAGGCGGTCGCGCGGGCGCTGTATTTGTTCGGCATTCACGCCGACAGCTTTGAGAGAGCCGTCCTGGCCGCGGCGAACAGCGGCCGGAATGGCGCGGCCGTCGGCGCGATGGCCGGCGCGATGGCCGGCGCACGAATCGGGGCGCAGGCGCTGCCGTCGTCGCTGGTCGAAGGGCTGGAGGGTCGCATGTACATCCTGATGGCGGCGCCGGCGCTGTTCCGGACCGCGCAACGGCGAGCGGGGCTGTTCCTGCCGCTGCACGTCCGGCCATGAAGGAGACGCATGTCCAGGGCGTCGTCTTGGATCTCGATGGCCTCCTGATTGATTCGGAGCCGTTGCAGGCCTGGGCCTGGCACGAGTACGTCGCCCGCTTCGGGGCTGTGATGACGCCGGATGTGCTTGGGCGGATGCTCGGGTTGCGCGCCGTCGATGCCGTCAAGATCCTGATCGAGATGCTCGATCTGCCGGTAGACGCGGCGACCGCCCTGCGTGAGCGCGACGACATCTTCCTGGCAGCCGTCCCGGGCGCGATCCACGCCCACGCCGGCGCGCGATCGCTGATCGACGCATTGAAGCAGCGCGGCACACCGCTCGCGCTGGCGACTTCCGGCCACCGCCGCTATGTCGATCTCGCGCTGGCCAGCGCCGGGCTGACCGGCCTGTTCGACCGCGAGGTGACCGCTGAACTGGTCACGCGCGGCAAGCC
>JBBECJ010000169.1:2829-5023 GCA_040881885.1 Thermomicrobiales bacterium
ACCCGGATGTCTATCTGCGCGCCGCCGAGTTGCTCGGCCTGCCTCCGGAGATGTGCCTGGCGCTCGAAGACGCCCCGCACGGCGTCACCGCAGCCAAAGCGGCAGGCATGCGCTGCTTCGCCATTCCCGGCGAACACGGCTCGCACATTGGCGTCGCCAACGCCGACGCCGTCCTGGAGTCGCTGAACGAGGTAATTGAGGAGATACGACGGCGGGGCTGGCTCGGCGCGTGATGCGTGTTGCGCGATGCGAACTCAGCGGTCATCATCCCAAGGGTAGACGAGCCAGTCGTCGGTCATTTCGGCGTAGAAGTCGGGTTGCTGGTCGGGGAAGCGCGAGGCGCGCGGCTTGTAATGCAGGACGGCGAGCGTCGGCAGGCCGCCGGCCGATTGAACCCGCTCGCGGACCCGCATCGCGGTTCGGCCGCTGTCCCAGACATCGTCGATGACCAGGATCTTCTTGCCGGCCAGCAGCGTGTCGCTTGGGAACTGGAGAAAGATCGGATCGTCGAGTGTCGTGCCGATCCCGGTGTAGAGCTGGACGGCGGCGACGAGGATGTTGCGTAGATCGAGCCGCTCGGAGATGAGACAGGCCGGCACCATCCCGCCGCGCGTGATAACGAGCAGCGTGTCGTAATCGGTTCCAATCCGAGCGACCAGGTCGTCGACCTCGCGCATGATGTCGTCCCAGCCCAGGATACGCTTCAAGGGCTGCTCGATGCGCGCCGGGGTCGTCTCTGTCATGCCTGATCCTCACCTCTACGTGACACTCGATATTCCATAATCTCGGTAGGAGGCGCAGTCCGCCGGGTTGACGGAAGGTAGAGATACGCCAACGCAATGCTACCTGATTCGACGGCCAGGGCCGGGGGTATGTGAATGAGTCATCGCGAGCTGTGCCATCCACAGCCACATCGCCTGGCACTCTCGTACCGAAAGTGCTAATCCGCGTTGACGGCCGCCCTCGCGCTGTTATCATTCGGTGCGCAGGCACGGAGCCATCCGTAGCCGCGACATCGAATTGAATGGACAACACGACGCCGATCACGGTATAGCAGGCAGCATCAGGATCGGCGTCCTGAATCAGGTGAACAGTTCATGGCCGAGAAGCGCGATTACTACGAAGTGCTCGGTGTCAGCCGCGGCGCGAGCGCCGACGATATCCGCAAGGCGTACCGGCGCCTGGCGCGTCAGTATCATCCTGATGTCAACAAGGACGCCGGCGCCGAGGACAAGTTCAAGGAAGTCAACGAAGCGCACGAGGTGCTCTCCGACACGGACCGGCGGTCGGCCTACGACCGCTTCGGGCACGCGGCCGTCAACGGAGCCGGCGCGGGTGGCGATCCGTTTGGATTTGGCGGGCGCTCACCGTTTGGCGATCTGTTCGAAACGTTCTTCAGCGGCGGCGCCACGACAGGCCGCCGCCAGCGGACCGTTCAGCGCGGCGGCGACCTGCGCATCTCGCTCGACCTGAGCTTCGCCGAAGCGGTCTTTGGCGTCGAACGCGAGGTGGATGTCAACCGCTACGAGCCGTGTGAAGACTGCGGCGGGACGCGCATGCGCGACGGCCAGACGCCGCCGACCTGCGGGCAATGCAACGGCAGCGGCGAGGTCCGCCGGGTTCAGAACACGATCCTGGGGCAGTTCATGACGGCCACAACCTGCGACCGTTGCGGTGGCGAGGGTGTGACGATCTCTGACCCATGTCCGACCTGCCGCGGCCGGGGCCGCGCCGCCAGATCACGCAAGATCGTCGTTTCGGTCCCGCCCGGCGTCGATGAGAACTCGACCCTGCGCCTGACCGGCCAGGGCGAGCAGATCCGCGACGGCGTGCCGGGCAATCTGTTCGTCGCGCTCAAGATCAAGCAACACAACGAGCTTGGCCGGGCCGGCAAGCACATCCTCTACGATCTGCCGGTCACGGTCGCCCAGGCGGTGCTCGGCGACCAGATCGAGATCCCGACCGTCGATGGTCCATCAGCCTTCGAGTTGCCGGCCGGCACCCAGCCGAACCAGCAGTTCCGGATGCGCGGCAAGGGCGTGCCGGATCTGCGCGGCGGTGACCGCGGCGATCAGATCGTGACCGTCCACGTCGTCATCCCGACCCAGCTCTCGCCCGAACAGCGCCAACTCTTCGAGCAGCTCGACGATACGCTCGACGCCGCCACGATTCCGCGCGAGAAGGGCTTCTTCTC
>JBBECJ010000170.1:0-5008 GCA_040881885.1 Thermomicrobiales bacterium
GGTCATCGTCGTCGACAACGATCCGGTAGCGATACTCGCGCGAGATTGCGTCGTAGCGCGCGTGAAACGTATTCGCGACCGTCGCAACCTCGCTAACCGACAGATCGGCCGGCGCGAGCGAATTGAGCGCGTCGCGGAGATCCCGGTCGGACGCGCGCCAGTCAAGATCGACTGAGGCGACCTGCCCAACTGCGTGAACGCCCCGGTCAGTCCGGCCAGCGAAAACCGTCCGGCCGGCCCGCGGAGCGAGCTGTCGCAAAACACGCTCAAGCTCGCCCTGGACTGTGCGCCGGCCAGGCTGCGACTGTGAGCCGAGGAACTCGGTCCCATCGTAGCCAAGCGTGATCCGCACGCGCCGCATTCGTCCCGTCGATCCACCGTCGTCACGCGTTCTCGATCCTACTCAACGAACTCGATCATCGAGATCGGAGCAGCGTCGCCACGCCGGACGCCAATCTTGTAGATACGCGTGTAGCCGCCTCCCTGACCGTCGTAGCGGGGGGCGATGACCTCGAACAGCTTCTCGGTGGCAAGCTCGCTGCCGAGACGCGCCATCACCAGCCGGCGGTGGTGGTCGGTGTCCTCACGCGCCATCGTGACGAGCTTCTCGACGATCGGACGAATCGTCTTGGCCTTCGTCTCGGTCGTCGTGACACGCTCGTTAAGAATCAGCGACACGGCGAGGCCCTTGAACAGGGCGCGCCGCTGACCGGAATTCCGGCCGAACTTCTTGCCCGCTACCTGGTGCCTCACGAGCTCAACTCCTCTTCCATCGCCTGACCAGCGTCAACTTCGCTGGCGGCAGCCTCGTCGTCCTCGCCATCGCCTTCGCCGGCGCCGCCCGCGCCGATCAACGTCACGGGGATCTCGTAGCCGTGCGCGGTCAGCGCGTCCGTCAGCTCACGCAGCGAGCGCGGGCCGAAATTGCGGATTGAGAGCAACTGATCGCGTTCCATCGTCATCACTTGTCCAACGCGCTCGATCTGGCGGCTGCGCAACGCGTTCAGGACGCGCGGCGACAAGCCCAGGTCGGCCAGCGCCCGCGCGTCCGCCTCGGAAGGGGCGCGCGCCGTGTCCTCGACGCCGATGGCGTCGTCACGATTGAAGCCGGCGATCTTCTGGGCGTACTCGACCAGGATGTTCGCCGACTGTGAGAGCGCGTCCTCCGGCTCGATCGTTCCGTCGGTCTGGATCTCAATGATCAGCCGGTCAAAGTCGGTCATCTGGCCGACACGAGTGTGCTCAACGACGTAATTGACCTTCTCGATCGGAGTGAACAACGCGTCGAGCGGGATCTCGCCAATCGCGAACACGTCCTGCGCCTCGGCCGGCAGATATCCGCGTCCGGAAGCGACGACAAGATCCATCTCGATCGTCCCATCGTCGGAGTCGACTGTGGCAATGACGAGCTCCGGGTTGACGACTTCGATATCCGACGGCCAGTCAATGTCACCGGCTGTCACGACGCCCTTGCCCTCGTGGAACAGATGGGCGCGTGTTTCATGCAGCGGGCCAATCGAGCGGATGCGGATGCGCTTGAGATTCAGAACAATCTCGGTGACATCCTCACGGACGCCCTCGATCGTCGAGAACTCATGCCAGACATCAGCGATTCGCGCCCGGACAATGGCCGCGCCTGGGAGTGAACGCAACAGGATCCGGCGCAGGGAGTTGCCCATCGTGATGCCATAGCCCGGCTCAAGCGGTTCGATCGTGAACCGCCCGTAGTTGTGCCCACTGGTTGTAAGGTCGACCTTGAATTGTGCTAGTTCCTGCAAGCTGATCCGCCTCCTCCGAGTTGCCGTCGCGCATCAATCTGATGCTTCCGGCAGCGCCGTGCCATCTGGCTCAATCGCAATTCGTCTGGCGCCTACCGGCTATAAAACTCGATGACCAACTGTTCGTTGATCGGCGGCATGTCGATTTGATCGCGGGCCGGCGGGGTTACGACACGGCCAGTCATCGCGACCGGATCGAGCGTCAACCAGCCTGGAACCTGGCGCGTCCGCAACACCTCGGCGACAACCTTGAAGTATTCCTTGTCGCGGCTCTGTGGCCGGACAGAGATTTCGTCACCGGGCCGTGCCTGGTACGAAGGGATGTCGGTCTTGCGGCCGTTAACGAAGAAGTGCCCGTGGCGCACGATCTGGCGCGCCTGCTTGCGCGAGTCCGCGAAGCCGAGGCGATAGACGACGTTGTCCAGTCGCATCTCGAGGATGCGCAGCAGATTCTCGCCGGTAACACCCGGTTGGC
Source organism: Thermomicrobiales bacterium (assembly GCA_040881885.1). Classification (GTDB taxonomy): domain Bacteria; phylum Chloroflexota; class Chloroflexia; order Thermomicrobiales; family CFX8; genus JBBECJ01. The sequence goes on from JBBECJ010000170.1 coordinate 2,254, forward strand.
GGGTGGCGTCCTCGAAGTGCTTGCTGAACTGCTTCTCCATTACGCCATAAAAGCGGCGAACCTTCTGCTTCTCACGCCACTGGAGCCCGTACTCGGATGGACGGCGCGAGCGCTTCTGGCCATGCATGCCTGGCGGAAAATTGCGTTGCGGGTTGCGCTGGACGATCGGGCACTTCGGCCCGAGGCAACGCTCACCCTTCAGATAAAGCTTCAACCCCTCGCGGCGGCAGAGCCGACAGACGGGACCCGTATACCTCGCCATGAACCTTGCTTACCCTCCTCAGCCTGCCGCGCGGCTCTCGCGCTGCCAGCAGACCGTCGTTGACGCAGAGACGTGGCGCTCCGCTGAAGCGCCGGTTTCGATGAATGTCCGTTAGACGCGGCGACGCTTCGGTGGCCGGCAGCCGTTGTGCGGAATCGGCGTCACGTCGTTGATCCCGAGCACCTGGATGCCACTTGCCGCCAAGGCACGGATGGCCATCTCGCGGCCGGCGCCCGGCCCCTTGATAAACACTTCGACCTGACGCAGCCCGTGTTCCATCGCCTTGCGAGCGGCGCTCTCAGCCGTGACCTGAGCGGCGTACGGGGTGCTCTTGCGCGACCCCTTGAAGCCCGACGCGCCGGCGCTTGCCCAGGCGATCGTGTTCCCGGCCGGATCGGTCAGGTTGACAATCGTGTTGTTGAATGTGGATGAGATGAATGCCTTCCCGCGCGGGATGTTCTTTCGATCGCGCCGTCGGACACGCGCCTTGCCGCGCGCCGCGCCTCGTCGTCGATCCGCCATGCTTCTGCTTCCTCCTGTACCCGGTCTACCGGGCTGTCAATTCAGATCAGGAACCACGACAACGCCGCTCCGATCGCGTCTGGCTGGCTGAGCCGCGCCGGGGAGGATACCCGGCAGCCAGGCAGATGGCGTGGACGGCGAATGCGTCAGGTTCTATCGGGTCGCCTTCTTCTTCAGGCCGATCGCGCGCTTCGGGCCACGCCGGGTCCGGGCGTTCGTCTTCGTCCGCTGGCCACGTAGCGGCATGCCGCGCCGGTGGCGCAGGCCGCGATACGAGCCGATGTCGATCAGCCGCTTGATGTTGAGAGCGATCTCGCGCCGCAGGTCACCCTCGACGCGCATCTCCTTCTCGATGATCTCGCGCAGGCGGGCGACCTCATCGTCAGTCAGATCACGGACACGTGTGCTTGGGTCAATTCCGGTCCGTTCCAGAATCTTCTGGCTGGTCGTCAGACCGATGCCGTAGATGTACGGCAGCGCGTACTCGACGCGCTTTTCGCGTGGAATGTCGACGCCCGCGATTCGTGCCATAGTTGTTGCTCCCCTAGCCCTGTCGCTGCTTGTGCTTCGGATTCGAGCAGATGACGCGGACGACACCGCGCCGCCGGATGACTTTGCACCGCTCGCAACGCACCTTGACTGACGCTGAAACCTTCATGTCGACCTCACTCCCATCCGCCCGCCGCAAGCGAGGCGCCCGCGTGGCCGCGCAACGCCCGCTCAATCTCGACCGCCTGCCACCAGTTTGGACGCTAGGTCCGCAAGCGGTAGGTGATCCTTCCACGTGTCAGGTCATACGGCGAGAGTTCGATCCTGACACGGTCACCCGGCAGGATCCGAATGAAATTCATCCGCAACTTGCCGGAAATATGAGCAAGTACCTCATGGCCGTTGTCCAGTTCAACGCGAAACATCGCGTTGGGAAGCGGCTCGGTCACTTTGCCCTCGACTTCGATAACGTCCTTCTTTGGCACAGACTCCCCAGCATCACACGCAAATAGCGCAAGTCGATGCTTGCGCGACAATCACCGATTATATCACGTTGGCCGTCATTTCGGTCAAGATCAGCGGGCCATCCTCGGTAATCGCTACCGTATGCTCGTAGTGCGCAGCCGGAGAACCATCAACCGTCACGACCGTCCAGTTGTCAGGCAGAACGCGCGTCTCGTGCGAACCGAGCGTGAGCATCGGTTCAAGCGCGAAGGTCATCCCGACGCGCAGCAGCGAGCCGGAACCGGGCCGGCCATAGTTTGGAACGGTCGGTTCTTCGTGCATTCGGCGGCCAACGCCGTGGCCGGCATAGTCACGGACGACACCAAACCCGCGCGATTCCGCCAGCTCCTGGATAATGGAACCTGCGTCGCCGATCCGGCCACCGGCGCGCAACGCCCGGAACCCTGCCCAGAAACAGGCTTCAGCCGTCTCGACGAGTTCCATCACGCGTGGCTCGACGATCCCAACTGGAATCGTGAAAGCCGCGTCGCCGTGGAAACCGTCCAGATAGACGCCGAGGTCGAGCGACAGGATATCGCCGTTCTCGAGTACGCGATCACCGGGAATGCCATGCAGGATCTCGTCGTTGACCGATGCGCAGACGCTGGCCGGGTAGCCACGATAGTTCAGGAACGACGGCGAGCCTCCGGCGGCCGTGATCATCTCGTAGGCGACCGAGTCCAGCTCGCGAGTGGTGATGCCGGGCGCGACCAGACGACGCAGCCGCTCGTGAACAGACGCGACGACCGTGCCAGCGGCCCGCATCCGTTCGATATCGCTGGGAGACTTGAGGACGACCGGCACGTTTACCCCTGACTTTCCGCGACGGCAAACGCCGATGACAACGCGGCGATGATGTCGTTCTCGACGGCGTCGATGTCCTTACGGCCGTCGACCTCGCGAACGATCCCACGCTCCCGCCAGCGGCTCAGGAGTGGCTCGGTCTGCTCGAAATAGATCTAAAGACGGCGCGCGACG
>JBBECJ010000171.1:0-4961 GCA_040881885.1 Thermomicrobiales bacterium
GTCGACAGCGGCGCGCGCGATCATTTCCGGCGTCTGAAACAGACCTGTGTAGATCACTTCCATCCCGGCGTCGCGCAATGCCCGCGCCATCACCTTCGCGCCCCGGTCGTGCCCGTCCAGTCCCGGCTTGGCGATCAAGACACGAATGGGAGTTGGTCGCGCCTGAACCTCAACCATCGGTCGCTACCTTTCGGTTCGTGAAGCGCGTATCGCGCACCACGCGTCACGCAGTCCTCACACAACCAGCAGCGCCTGGTGCTCACCATAGACACCACGCAAGCAGTTCGTGATCTCGCCGATCGTAGCGTACGCGCAAACGGCGTCGATCAGCGCGTGCATGACGTTGTCGTCGCGTCTGGCCGCCTGCTCCAGGTTATTGAGCGCCTCCTGCCAGGCGATCGGGTTCCGCTCGGCGCGGACGCGGGCCAGCCGTTGACGTTGGCGGCCTTCTCCCTCCGGGTCCATCTTAAGAATCGGAATGTTGGGTTCCTCTTCCGAGCGGTAGGCGTTAACACCGACGACGATTTTGCGCTGCTCGGCCAACGCCTGCTCGTAGGCATAGGAGCTGTCGGAGATTCTGCGCTGGAAGTAGCCGCCCTCGATTGCCGGGATTACGCCTCCGAGGCCGGCGATCTCGTCAAGAATTGCCAGGACGCGTTGCTCCATTTCGGTCGTCATCGCCTCAACCATGTACGATCCGCCGAGCGGGTCGACGCTGTTCGTAACGCCGCTTTCGTGAGCGATGATCTGCTGGGTGCGGACGGCGATCCGAACCGCCCAGTCGCTCGGCAGCGCCAGCGCCTCGTCGAGCGAGTTGGTGTGCAGGCTTTGCGTGCCACCCAGGACGGCGGCCAGCGCCTGAATCGTCGTTCGAATGACGTTGTTCTCTGGCTCCTGGGCGGTCAGCGAACATCCTGCCGTCTGGGTGTGGAAGCGCATCCAGCACGAGCGCTCCGACGTCGCGCCAAAGTGCTCGCGCATCACACGGTTCCAGATGCGGCGCGCCGCCCGGAACTTGGCGATTTCCTCGAAGAAGTCGTTGTGGCAGTTAAAGAAGAACGACAGGCGTGGCGCGAACTCATCGATGTCGAGGCCGCGTTCCAGCGCCGCCTTGACATAGGCGATGCCGTCGGCCAACGTGAAGGCAAGCTCCTCGGTCGCTGTCGCTCCGGCCTCGCGGATGTGATAGCCGGAGATCGAGATCGAATTCCAGAGCGGCATCTCACGCGTCGCGAACTCGATCGTGTCGGTCACCAGCTTCATCGACGGCTTCGGCGGGAAGATATACTCGTTCTGGGCCGTGAACTCCTTGAGAATGTCGTTTTGGAGGGTGCCGCGCAGCCTCGCGCGCTCGACCCCCTGCTTTTCGGCCGCGGCGATGTACATCGCCCAGACGACGGCCGCTGGCCCGTTAATCGTCATCGATGTCGTGACGACATCGAGCGGGATGCCTTCCAGCAGGATCTCCATGTCGGCCAGTGACGACACCGCCACTCCACACTTGCCGAACTCCCCAACCGACATCGGGTCGTCCGTGTCGCGGCCATACAGCGTCGGCAGATCGAACGCGATCGAGAGACCGGACTCACCGTGCTCGAGGAGGTAGCGGAAGCGGGCGTTGGTCTCCTCGGCTGAACCGAAGCCAGCGAACTGACGGATCGTCCAGAGCTTGCCGCGATACATCGACTCGTGGATGCCGCGCGTGTATGGCGGCTGGCCGGGGTGGCCGAGGTCGCGTCCTTCGTCGAAGCCCAGGCGGTTCAGATCGTCGCGGGTGTAGAGCGGTTCTACCGGCTCGCCCGACAGCGACGTGAATTCGCGTTCCTCTGGTGGAGCGCCCGCATAGCGTGGATCGTGGAAATCGGCGCCGTTACGATCTGACACTGCCGCCTCCCTTGACGCTCGGCCCTCGCGCCGTCGCGGGGCGCATCCCGGACGCTCTATTGTCCCAGCAACTGCCGCGCGATGACCAGGCGCTGAATCTCGGATGTGCCCTCGTACAGCTCGGTCGCCTTGGCGTCGCGGTAGAGACGTTCGACGCCGAAGTCGCGAATGTAGCCGTATCCGCCGTGGATCTGGATCGCGTGACCTGCCGCCCGTGTTGCCAGCTCGCTGGCGAATAGCTTGGCCTGCGACGCCTGCCGCGTGTAGTCGGCGCCGGCGTCCTTAAGCAACGCGGCCTGTCGGACGAGCAGTCTGGCGGCGTCGATCTCGGTCGCCATGTCGGCCAGCTTCCACTGGATCGCCTGGTACTCGGCGATCGCCTTGCCGAACTGCCTGCGTTCCTTTGCGTAGGCGAGTCCGGCGTCGAGCGCCGCCTGGGCGATCCCGACGGCCTGCGCGGCGATCCCGATTCTGCCGGTTGCCAGCAGCGACATCGCGACGCCAAATCCTCCGCCGACCTCGCCGAGGACGTGTGTGTCGGGAACGACGACATCGGAAAACGTGATCCCGTTGATCTCCGACGCCAGCAGCCCGAGCTTTCGTTCCTTCGGAGCGACCTCGATGCCGGAAGTGTCCCGTTCGACGACGAACGCGGTCATCCGGCGTGACGTGCGCGCGTCAGGGTCGGTGACAGCGAAGACGATGTAGACGCCAGCATGAGCGCCGGACGTGATGAACGCCTTTTCACCGCTGATCCGCCAATCATCGCCCGCCTCGATAGCGCGGGTCCGGATCGCGCCCGCGTCAGATCCGGCCTGCGGTTCGGTCAGGCAGTACGCTCCGATCAGCTCGCCGGAAGCCAGGAGCGGCATCAGGCGACACTTCAGCGCCGGCGAACCGTACTGGTTGATGGCGTTGCAAGTGAGTGAATTGTGAACTGAGAGGATGACGGCGACCGACGCGGACGCCCGGCTGATCTCTTCATAGACGATCGCGGTGCTGGTCGCGGGAAATGGGAAGCCACCGAGTTCTTCCTGGACGGCCATCCCCATGAAGCCCATCGCGGCGGCGGCACGGAGCTCCTCGACCGGAAAGACGCTGTTCTCGTCGCGGTCGGCGGCGCGCGGAGCGACGTCACGCGCGACATACTCGCGGACCGCTTCGATCAGCGTCCGTTCTTCGTCATTGAAGAGCAGCCCCATCTCGCCTCCGTGACATGCGATGTTCGTCGCGACCGGGCCGGCCTATGACTGACGATAGTCGTAGAATCCTTCGCCGCTCTTGCGCCCGAGCCTACCGGCCGCCACCATCTTACGCAGTAGCGGCGAAGGACGATACTTGGGATCGCCCAGTTCGCGCTGCAGCACTTCAAGGATGTCCAGACAGACATCCAGCCCGACCAGGTCGGCCAGCGCCAGCGGACCCATCGGATGATTCATGCCAAGCTTCATGACCTCATCGATGTTGTCGCGTGTCGCAACACCCTCCATCAGGCAGAAAATCGCCTCGTTAATCATCGGCATCAGCACGCGATTGGAGATGAAGCCGGGAAAGTCGTTGACCTCGACCGGCGTCTTGCCTGCTTTCGTCGCCAGCGCGATCGTTGCCGCGACGGTTTCGTCGTCGGTAGCCAGGCCACGCACAACCTCAACCAGTTGCATGACCGGCACGGGGTTGAAGAAGTGCATCCCGATCACCTTATCTGGCCGGGTTGTCGCGGCAGCCAGCGTCGTGATTGGGATCGATGAGGTGTTAGACGCGATTATTGCGCGCTCCGGCGCCAGCTCGTCGACCCGCTCGAACACCTGGCGCTTGACATCAAGGGATTCGGCGACGGCTTCGATGACCATGTCGGCGTCGGCGACACTTGAGTAGACCGTCGCAGGGTCGATCAGGCTGATCGCGAGATCCATCTCGTCGCTTAACATCCTGCCGCGATCGACCGAGCGTTGCAGGTTGCGTCGGATCGTTGACATCGCCCCGTCGAGACTGCTCTCACTTCGGCCAACCATCGTGACCGGCACGCCGGCCTGCCCCAGGACCTGGACGATCCCGTTGGCCATCGTGCCCGTTCCGACAACGACAACTCGTGAAATATCCATTCCCGAACCCTTCATCCCGCCTGGAGCGGGATTACACGATTTCCCCCATCGTCAGTGCCCGTGTCCGACCCGTCCGGATTATATGCGCGACGTTCAACGCCCGTTGGCCAACGATTCGTCATCTGGCGATTCACCTGTCGTCACCGGTGAGGCGTTTTCCAGGCCGGCGCGGCGGTTGTGCTCATTCATGGCTGCTGTGACGCCTACGCGTAGCCAGTCGAGCGCCGCGGCGGCAGCGCGCTCGATGATGTCCGGCAGTTCGCGTTGCTCGGCGGATGAGAACTGAGTCAGCACGTACGGGACCGTCGAACCGGCGCGCGGGCGGCTGATTCCGATCCTTAACCGGGCGAAGTCCTGTGTTTGCAGGTGGTGGATCACCGAAGCGACGCCATTGTGACCGCCGGCGCTTCCGTTCGCTCGAATCCGGATCTGGCCGAACGGCAGGTCCAGGTCGTCGTAAATCACCAGCAGGCGGTCGCGCGGGATCTTGTGCCAACGCGCCACCTGGCCGACAGCAATGCCGCTGTCGTTCATGAACGTTTGCGGCTTGGCCAGGATCACGCGCTTGTCGCCGTCGCGGGTCTCGATCAACTCGGACTGAAAGCGGCTCCGGGCAGTTCCGCTCGGCAGGATGTCGTGCAATCGCTCGACGGTCATGAACCCGGCGTTGTGGCGGGTGCGCTCGTAGCGGCGGCCAGGATTGCCAAGGCCGACGATCAGATAGGCGTCGCCTGCGGCGTCGGGCGAACCTTCGCGTCGTTTCGTACGTAATCTATTCAGCATCGAGCGTCCCTGTCACACCTGCGTCCCGACCTGAAGGTCAATCACTCGATGGTATACTAGCGAGTCGATGTGGTGTCACTGTCAACGATTTCTGGCGGGCGAGCCAGGCAGTCCCGGAGTCAACGCATGAACCTTTTCGGCATGGGCGGCATGGAGATCATGGTCATCATGCTCGTTGCGCTCATCATTTTC
>JBBECJ010000172.1:0-4955 GCA_040881885.1 Thermomicrobiales bacterium
CCCGCGGGCTGTCCCCGCCATACCTGCTATCGTTCGGTCGTCAGGCACGGAGCCGTCCCTGTTGTCAGGTGATCGGCCCAGGCACGGACAGATGACCAGCGATTCGCTGACCGTCGCCGACATTGAGATTATCCGAGGCTGTCATCGTTCAGTGGATCTGTCACCCTAAGTACTCAGTCACAGAGGAGTTGCCATATCCGTACAGGTGTGGAGTGGCCGGGGGACATCCAACGATGGCACCGGATACAGGCGCCGCAGACAGCGCCGGGCGTCCTCAACCGTGAAACACCAGCAGACCGTCGCGCGCTCGGCGTTGCGTCGCGCGGCCCTGCTATCAACCGCGTCCTGGACGATCTCGAGCGCCGGCAGCCGCCGGTTGAGACACTGCCGTGCCAGCACGCTCCATTCGATCTCGATCTGGTTGACCCAACTGCCGTGGATCGGCGTGTAGTGGAAGCTGAGCTTGGCCGCGATCCGGCGTGCTTCCTCAGGCGGCAACGCCTTGTACAGCGCGGCGGCCGTGTGCGTGTTGAGGTTGTCCAGCACCAGGTGGATCGTCTCGGCCTCAGGGAACTCGGCCACCAGTTGCTGGAGGATGTGCGCGAAGTCGCGCTTGGTGCGCCGTTCCCGGACGATGATCCGCCGCCAGCCAAGATGTGGGGCGAACAGCCCGAACAGGCTGCAACTGCCATGGCGCGTGTACTCGTCGTCTTCGCGGCGGATCGCGCCAGGACTGGCTGGCATGGGATCGCGGCCGTCATCAGTCAAGGCAAACGGGTATTCATCCAGACAGACGAGCGGTTCGGCGCGCGTGGGGGCCAACGCATACAAGGTCAGGATGTCTTCAAGGCAGGCGACGAAGGCGGCGCTCAGGGTTGGCAGACACCAGTGCTGCGTGCGCCAGGGCTTGATGACGTTTTTTTCTAGGCTGGCAAACTCAACTTGAGGAGCCGCTCTTCGAGATGCTCCAAGTAGACCGTCGGATTGCGGCGGAAGCGCAGGTGGACGCGTCGGGTCTCCTGTCGCTCGTTGAGTGCGTGGCGCAGCGTCCGCCACTGCGCGATGTCGCCTGGTCGTAACGCCTCAGTGGTGATTGGCGCGGCGCGCGTCGCAACCAGCGCCAGCACGCGCACTGGCCCGCGCACCACCATCGCGGGCGATGCCCCCTTGCGCCCCGTTGCGCGTCGCTCATGGTAGCGGGCCGAGCCGAAGCAGTGTTCCAGGTCATGATTCGTGCGCGGCAGGCCGGGCGTCGTGTAGCCCTGAAACAAGCCCGGCCAATAGCTGCTGGTCACCTTGCGGACGTGCGCCACGCCCCACGCCAAATCGCCCAGTGCCGCCTGCTCATGACGCATCTCGCTGAGCAGATGGCGATACTCCCGCCGCACCAGCAGCACGTCGCGCCCATTGGCCGTGCTGAGTAGCCGCGCCGCCCGATGAACCCAGGCGTACGCCTGGCGGATGCTCGGCCAGAGGTCGGCCGTCGTGGCCAGCCCCGTCGTGAGGAGCCGCTGTAAGCGGGTCAATTCGTTCGGCGCCCCTTTTTTCCTCGACACGGGCGATGGAGGCTGCAATCGCCGTCAAGCGGTCATGGAGTTTCAGTCCCGATGCACACAGCGGCGCACGACCGTCAGCGGACAAGGCGGAGCGGACCGCCAGACAATAGCCGCGCACAATGGCGGCCTCCTCGTCGTCGCGCGTCTCTAGCGCCCGCTCGATGGGCCGCACCCCACGCACCTGCTTTTTGAGGTGGGTCTTGGCGTGGCGATCTGCCGCGTAGATCGGTCGGACCGCTTCACGCAGGTAGTGAAACTGGCACAATTGATGCGGCACGCCGGGCAACACGCTGGCCACCGCCCGCCGGATGGAGTGCTGGCCGTCAGAGATGACTCCACGAATCGGCACGGAGAGGGCATCGCGCACCGCCGTGCTGAGTGGCGCGATATCCGCCGCAGTGGCGCTCAACAGACTGCGCGCCAGCAGGATCTCGCCGGACAGGCAGTCGCGTAGCACCCATCACACCTCATGACCGACATCCGGTTGCAGTCCGTCGAGCGCGAGGATGACCTGCCCTTGCTCGGCCAGCCGGGTCTGGAGGCGCTGCTGGTCGGCCAGCTGAAGCGCGAGCAGTGCTTCATACCGGTAGAGTTGCTCGGTGACGCTACGTTCACTGATCGCGCACTGATCGCGACGCCACGCTCGACACGTGCCTGATGCATCTCCGGCACACTCTGGTGCTGGCGGTAGCGCAACGCGCCAACGAGCGCGATGACATCCAGTCCGAACTCGCCGTGCGGCAGCGCGTAGCCGCCTTCCGGCTCGGGGCGATAGGGTCGATGGTAGCGGTCACAAGCCGGGTTGCGACACCGGCGGACGGGGAGGGTCAGGCGGATGAGGCCGTCGAGCGTCTGGACGGTGCGGTGGTTGTGGTAGGCCACCCACATCGACGCACCGCAGCCCCAACACTGATCGTGACAGGTGTCGAGGGTGCGGCGAGTGGCCGGTTCCGGCCGAGCGGTTGTGCGGGCCATCGGATGCCTCCTCATGCATGCTGGCACCGTCCCGCATGTCTCACGCCCCTCGTCTCAAGTTGAATTTGCCAGCCTAGTTTTTTTAACGTGCGTCGCACCGTCTCGTACGAGACCGACGGGACGACCTCGAGTGCAACCAGCCGGTCAGCCAGCAGGCGCACCGTCCAGCGCGCATGGCCAGCCGGCGCCTCGGAGCAGGCGGTGGCGATCAGCGCGGCTTCGGCGACGGTGTCGAGCAACCGTTTGGCGCCAGGCCGGGGACGGTCAACGATCGCCTGGGTCACACCGTGGGTCGCGGCGCGCTCGCGCCAGCGCGCGACGGAGCGCGGATGGGCCCCAATCGCCTCGGCGATGGCCGCATCGGTCTGGCCCCGGGCGGCGCGCAAGAGTGCCTGGGCGCGGCGGACATCGCGGGCTTTGGCGGTCCCACGGCGCGTCATCTCGGTCAAGTGCTCGCGGTCGGCATCGGTCAGGGTGATGCGATGGATCTTGTACACTGGGGGCTCCTTTCATCAGACGATGACAGGATACCCATGCCGTGACAACAAGGCAACTCCTCTGTGACTGAGTATTCAGGCCGCTGGCTCCTCCTGTGTGACGGGTTCGCCCAGCGCTGTCAGGCGTTGATTGTCGCGTTCCGGACCCGTCCGGTCCTCGGATTCGCCACCTGAGCGCACGTTGCGGAGCAGGACGGCGGCCATGACCGCGGTCGCGAGCATGACGGCGCCGCTGATAGCGGCGGTCAGCTGCAAGGCCTGGACGAACGCCTCGCGGGCCGCGTCGAGCAACTCGGCGCCGAGCGGATCGGGCAGGAGCCCGGCTTCCCCGACGGCGCCGCCGAGGGTGTCGCGCGAACTCTCAGCCGCTTCGGGTGGCACGCCGTCCGGGATCGTGTCGTTCATTTTGCCGCGATAGACGGCGGCGCCGATGCTGCCGAGCACCGCGATCCCGAGCGCCCCGCCGAACTCGCTGCCGGTCTCGGAGAGCGCGCCGGCCGACCCGGCGCGCTCGGGCGGCGCCGCCCCGACGATCAGGTCGGTCGTCAACGTGAAGACTGGGGCGAGACCCAGCGAGAGGATGATCGACCCGGTCACGAGCATCGTGAGTCCGGAGGCCGCCTCGATCTGAGTCAGGACAGCGAAGCCCGAAGCCGCGATTCCCAACCCGCCGGCCACGACGTAGGCCGCGCGGACCCGGCGCACGATCATCGGCGAGAGCATCGCGCCAACGATGAAGCCGACCGACGACGGCAGCGACCAGATACCGGCGCGCAGGGGCGACATGCCCTCCACCAGTTGCAGGTACTGGGCGGTGAAGAAGAAGATCCCGAAGGCGGCGAAGATGCCGAGCGTGTTGGTCGCCAGCGAGGCGCTGAAGGCCGGCACGCGGAAGAGTTGCAGGTCGATCAGCGGGTCGGCCAGATGCCGCTGCCGGCGCAGGAAGACGCTGAAGACGGCCAACCCGGCCGCGATCGAGACGGCGGGCAGCCAGCCCACGCCATTCTCGGCGATCTGCTTGAGCCCGTAGATGACCGCCAGGACGCCGGTCAGCGACAGCGCCGCGCTCGGCAGGTCCAGCCGGCCCGCGTCGGCGTCCCGGTATTCGGGCAGCAGGATCGGGGCCAGCGCCAGCAGCAGCAACATGACCGGCACGTTGAGCAGGAAGACCGAGCCCCACCAGAAGAACTCCAGCAGCGCCCCGCCGAGGACCGGACCGAGCGCGCCGCCGGTCGAGAAGCCGGTGATCCAGACGCCGATCGCGATCGTGCGCTGATGCGGATCGTGGAACATGTTACGGATCAGCGACAGCGTCGACGGCGCCAGGGTCGCGCCGGCCACGCCGAGCAGGGCGCGGGAGACGATCAGCATCTCGGCGCTGGTCGAGAGTGCGGCCAGGACCGAGGCGGCGCCGAAGACGGCGCCGCCGATTATCAACAGCCGGCGCCGGCCAATCCGGTCGCCGAGCGTGCCCATCGTGATCAGCGATCCGGCGATCAGGAAGCCGTAGATGTCGGTGATCCACAGCAGTTGGGAACTGCTCGGTTCGAGGTCGGCGCTCAACTGCGGCACGGCGAGGTAGAGAACCGTCAGGTCCATCGACACGAGCAGGGTCGGCAGGACGAGCACGGCCAGCCCGATCCACTCCCGTCGTCCGGCGCGCGGTTGGGTGACGGTATTCACAGGCAATCCCATTCCAGGCGAAACGCATCCACAGCGGGGCTGGTAGCGGCGTCCAGAGTGGCGCACAGAACAGATGTTCTGTGCGCAATGCTATCGCGCGGCGCCACTCCGCCAGACTGTCCATCGGGGCAGGTTGCGCCTGTCCGAGTGTGACATCTGCCGGTTCCGGCAGACGACGGAGCCGGTCTGTATCCTGCCGCGCGCAGCGTAGCCCGGCATCGGAAGGAACACGCATTCTCGCGCC
>JBBECJ010000173.1:0-4926 GCA_040881885.1 Thermomicrobiales bacterium
CGCCGCCCTCGCGCGAGACGAGCGCCGTCAGCTCGTTGACGAACGTCATGAACTCGTCGGTGTTCTTGGTCGTCTGCGAGACGACCGCCACCTTGCGCGGCGGCGCCTTCGAGCCCGCCTCTTTCGCGCCACGCGGGGCGTCCCACGGCAGGTCGGCCAGCTTCTTGGCTGGGTAGATGCGCGTCGTGCCGGACCAGGCCATGATGCCCTTGACCTCGGGGTGGTAGGCGTCGCCGTAGACGACGACGGTGTAGCCCTGCTTGGCGAGCTTGCTGGCCATCCGCTGGACCTTCGTCACCAGCGGGCAGGTGGTGTCGAGCAAGGTGACACCATGCTGTGTCGCCTCGGCGGCCATCTGTGGCCCCGCGCCGTGGGCGGTGATCGCGACCCGGCTGAAGCCGCGTTCAGCCGCCTCGGCGATGCTGGCCGATGTTTCGACGCCCTGGGAGCGCAGCCGCTCAACCACCTGCGGGTTGTGGATCACATCGCCGATCGTCGCGACCGGGTTGGCCGGGTCGCCCGCCTCCTGAATGATGTCGAGTGCCCGCCGGACGCCCCAGCAGTACCCCATCTCGTCAGCCACGATTATCTGTCGGACGCTCATTTACGCTCCTAGTAGAAAGGAGAAAGTGCTAAGGCGAAAGGATATCGACTGGCGCGAACCCACCCCTTTTTCCTTAGCACTTTCTCCTTTCTACTCGACTCAATATCGCACCAGTTCCCGGTCGCCGATCTTCGAGATGTCCAGCGTGCCGACGAGCCAGGGATGCAGATCCTCGGGTATCGTGACCGTGTTCGGGTCACCATCGCTGACATAAAGTATACCCGGCTGCTCCTGGAAGACCGCGAACCATTTGTCCAGCTCCTCGTCGAACGCCTGGATGCGCGCCGTCGCGTACGGATCGTACTCGGTCGAGAGCGGCGAGGCGGTCGGGTTCGCGCCGACCATCAGCGCGGCTGACCACTCGTAATAGCCACCCTCATACTGAAAGCCGCGCAAGAGCGTATCGTCACCACCATCGGGGTACATGCCGTATGGCAGGGTGATGACCTCGATCGGCTCGTCCGGCAGGATCTCGTGAATGGCATCGTTGGCGGCGGCGAGCTGGTACTTGATCTCATCGTCGGTCAGCGTCGAGAGGTTGGCGTGGTCCAGCGTGTGGTTGCCGATCTCGTAGCCATGCTCCACCAGCCATCGAAACTTCTCCTGAATGTATGGCGTCTGGTCGGGATGCCCTCTGGCCGGGTCCCAATCGAAGTAGAAGTCCGGCAGGACCGAGAAGTGACCGCCGCGGCCGAAATCCGGGTGTTGCGCGAAGAACAGTTCCAGAATACCGATCGCACATTTGGGGTCGATCGCGAGCTGGCCATTGCTGAGCGGAATCAGCGAGAACTGCGTCGCCGGGCTGTCGTCGAAGGTCAACGCGACCGGCCGCTTGCCGGCTGGAACGTCGATGTTATCGATCAAGATTTCGTGCAGGTTGATGACGTAGAAGTTGTTGTCGTAGAGCCATTGCAGGTCGCCCAGGAACTGGTCTGGCGTCCGCACGAACTGCTCCGGCTCGGGGCCGAGGTGGTGATACTCAAGGATCGGGATCTGCCCGAGCTCGTTTGGCTGATAGTGGAGAATCTCTTCCTGCGTCAGCGGCCCTTGCGGGACCGTCCCGTCGCTGCTGGCCGGCGTCTGGCCGCCTGTCGAGCTCACGGCCGTTGTCTGTTGGTTCCCTGATGGCACACCGGAGATCGCAACCGTGGTAGTCGATGCGACGCCGCCCTCGACGGTCGCCGTCGGGTCGCCCCCCGCATTATTCGCGTCGCCACTGTCACGGGTTGCGAGCAGCACCGCGCCAATCAGCAGGACGATAGACAGCACCCAGACTCCCGCCCAACCCTTGCCCGTTCCGGAAGAGGATGTGGAGTCCGGCTTGCGATTCATCAATTCGACTCCATCGTCGGCGGGCGGTCGATGCCGAGCAGCGGCAGCAGTTGGTACAGGTCGCGGATTTCCGCGTCCGGCGGACGCGCGCCCGGCCAGTCGATGCCGAGCCGGTTGACCCAGACGGCACGCATCCCGGCCGCGTGCGCGCCAGGGATGTCATGCTCCGCCGAGTCGCCAACGTAGATCGCGTCAGCCGCCGCGATAGCGCAGCGTTCGAGCGCGATCTCGAAGATGGCGGGGTCCGGCTTCCAGACGCCGGCCTCCTCGGAGATGACGATGACCGGGAAGAGCGGCTCGATCTCCAGCAGCTCAATCTTTGGGCGCTGGATCTCGGCCGGCCCATTCGTGACCAGCCCGACCGCCGCGACAGTCGTGACGGCCGCGACGACCTCCAGCGTCTCATCGAACAGGCGCAGCCCGCGATACCGGTCGGCCATGTAGCGGCTACGCGCCTCCTCGACCAGCCCTGGTTCGTTAATGCCGTGCGACGCCAGCACCTGATCGAAGTGGTCGGCCCCCTCTCCGCCGTGTGCCAGCGCGTTGGTGACGGCCCGGTCGAGCCGGTCGCGTTCGACGAAATGCGGCTCGAACGCATACTGTGTCCGCGCCATCCGCGCGCCGTCGAAATCGGCGATCGTCCGGTCGAGGTCGAACAACACCAGCCTTGGCCGGGGGTCGAGCGGCATTGTCGTCGCAGGCGAGAGCATCTGCCGGATCACTCTCCGTCATCATGGACACGCAATCAGGACATCGAACCGTCCACGAGCGCGGGGTATTGCCCTGGATGATACATGCCGCTGATCCTGACTGGCAAAACGACAGACACGATCGAGGCCTGGACCGGGGTATGCGTTGTGCGTTATGCGTTGACATACGCTGACGAACCGGCGAATGTCCGGTCGCATGTGGCGGCAATGGAGGGATCAACTACCAATGAATATCGAACTGGGTTCAGACATCTACGGCAGCGATGGCGAGAAGCTGGGCGTCGTCGACAGCCTGGTCGTCGAGCCGGAGACCGGCGCGATCAGCTCAGTCATCGTCCGCAAGGGGCTGTTCTTCCCAACCGACAAGATCCTGCCGGCCAGCGCGGTGACGAGCGTCGACAAGCAGGGCGTCCACGTCAACCTCTCGAAGGACGATGTCGCGCAACTGACCGAATACATGGACACCGAGTATGTCTGGCCGCCGGCCGGCTACTACGGCAGCTACGGCTACATGTGGCCGGCTACCTCGGTCTACACGGACGACCTGATGGTCGATCATGAGATCGAGGAGCGCCACCCCGGTTCGATCATCCTCTCGGAAGGCACGCTGGTCGTTGACAATGACAACGACGAGGTCGGCCGGATCACAGAACTGGCGACCGACGATCGCGGCCGGGTCGTCGGCATCCGTGTCGAACAGGGCTTCTTCCGCCACCACGATCACTACATCCCCGCCAACCTCATCGACACCGCCGACGATTTCGTCGTTCGCCTCAAGGTCGATAAGGATCGCCTCGAAGCGATCACCGGGCCTGAGGAGTCGCGACGCTACGCGTAGCGAGGGACGAGGCATGGGGACGGGGCATGAGGAATGTCGCGCAGTCTCCTCATGCCCCGTCCCTGTCGTATCATGCCCGCCTGATCGAACGAGCGATAGTGGAGGAGCGGGGCAATGGCGCAGGCGACGGATGTGCGGACGTTTCGTGAGGAGTTCCCGGTTACCCAGGACTGGTCGTATCTGAACCACGCGGCCTATGGGCCGTTCCCACAGCGGACGGTCCGGGCGGTGACGGACTGGGCCGAGGGGTTCGCGCAGGCGCCAACCTTCTTCAAGCCGGAACGGGAGAAGATCCCGGCCGAGGCGGCAGCGTACGTCGCCGGGCTGGCCGGGACGAGCGGCGACATGGTCGCCTGGGTGGCGTCGCTGGCCGACGGCATGAACCTGCTGGCGCACGGTGTCGACTGGAAGGCGGGCGACAACGTCCTGATCCCGGTCGATGAGTTCCCGTCGGTCGTCTACCCGTTCCTCAACCTGCAATCGAAGGGCGTCGAGCTGCGCTACGTCCAGAAGAACGCCGAAGGCAGGACCGACCTCAACCTAATCGAGGCGGCGATCGACGAGCGCACGCGCGCCGTCGCGCTCTCGCATGTTGAGTTCATGGACGGCTACCGCAACGACCTGAAGGCGCTCGGCGCGCTCTGCAAAGCGCGCGAGGTCGAGCTGTTCGTGGATGTCACCCAGGCGCTCGGCGCCCAGCCGATCGACCTCACCGAAACGGGCGTCAGCGCCGTCGCCGCCCACGGCTACAAGTGGCTGATGGCCGGCTTCGGCCTCGGCTGCGTCATCTTCAACTCCGACGCGATTGAGCGGATCAGCGTCACCTACGCCGGGCGGCTCTCGGTCAAAGGCGGTTTTGAGGATTCCGTATTTCGGCTGGACTGGCGCGATGGCGCCGCGAGGTACCAGACCGGCGGGCTGAACTCGATCGGGCTGACGGCGCTGCACGCTTCGCTCTCGCTGGTTTCGCAGGCCGGCCCGGAGTGGACGCGCGAGCACACGCTCGGTCTGCTCGACACACTGGTCGACGGCGTCCAGAACATGGGCTACGACGTGGCCTCCGACCTGACGCCGGAGCGCCGCTCGCAGATCCTCGCCTTCACCAGCGGCGATCACACTCGCGACGGCGAGCTGGTCGAGCAGCTCACCCGCGCCAACGTCGCCGTCACCCGGCGTGGCCGGGGCGTCCGCGTCTCGCCCTACTTCTACAACACCGCCGACGACATCGAGCGGCTGCTGGAGGCGCTGCCACCGCGTTAGAGCGGTGTGCGAAAGCATGGTCCCGCGCTCGTGTACGATGCGCGCTGGTATCGAACCATCGGCCCGCAGGCCGCAGACCGATCTGAGATCGGTCCCTACGAGCGTGGGACAATCCTTCTGCACGCCGCTCTAAGCGGCTTCGCATAAGTTATTGACCAGGCGGATGCCGGGCGAATGGTCGG